>NZ_JBIVDY010000017.1:0-222290 GCF_044747365.1 Kitasatospora sp. NPDC090091 | reverse complement strand
GCGGGGGGGGGCGGGGGGCGCGCGCGGCGGCGGCCCCTCCGCGTGGCGGGGGGGGGGGGGGGGGGGGGGGCCGCGCCCCCCCCCCCCCCCCCCCCCCCCCCGGTGGGGTGCTACGGGCGCCCGGCCGGCCGCCGGAACAGTGCGGTGAGCAGGACGGGGATGCCGAAGAGGGGCGAGTCGGCCGGCTGCGGCTCCATCGGGCGGATCTCGATCTCGGTGAAGTCCGAGAAGAGGTGGCGCAGTTCGTCGGGGGTGTAGGCGAGGCCGCCGTCGAGCCGGCCGTTGCGGTACAGCTCCTCGTCGGGGAGCTCGCTGCCCATCGCCCCGGCGGCGAAGGCGTTGACGACGAGGTGGCCGCCGGGCGCCAGCACGCGGTCCAGCAGGGCGAGGTAGCTGATCCGGCGGTGGGGCGGGAGGTGGTGGAGGCAGCCCGAGTCGTAGACCAGGTCGTACTGGGTGTGCGGGAGTTCGACGTCGAAGATGTTCCCGCAGTGGAACCGGACGGCGGCGCCGGCCTCCCGGGCCCGCTCCTCGGCCCAGGCGACGGCGGTGGGGGAGAGGTCGACGGCGTCGACGTCGAAGCCGAGCGAGGCGAGGTGGATCGCGTTGCGGCCGGGCCCGGCCCCGAGGTCCAGAGCGCGGCCGGAGGAGGGGAGGAGGCCGCGGTCGAGGTAGCAGACGAGGTTCTCGTCGGGCTTGGGAACGAAGAACGGGCGGCCGGAGGACCGGTCGGCGTAGAAGGTGTCCCACCAGCCGGCGGCGTTCTCCGTCCAGCGGTCGGCCTCGGGGAGGAAGAGCCGGTCGAGAAGGTCGAGGACGTCCTCGGTGGTACGGATGTCGCGATGCATTCACAGCCCCCTGTACGGCGGACGGTCGGGTTGTCCGCTGCTGTGAATTCTAGTGATCGGGGGCGGGAAATTCGCTGGTCAGAGGTGGTGCGGCGAGTGGCGGCGGGGGGCCGTGGAGGCCCTTGTGTGCGGCCCGGGACCTGGCCCCTTCGAGGGGGTACGGGTGTGTCTTCCGACCCCCACTGCGGCCCGGCCGAGGCCCTTTGTGGGTGGCGGCGACGTCCACGTTCGAGGCGGCCCGGATAACGCTTTCAGCACAGAGGTTCGGGGGGCCCTTGGCCCCGTCGGGTGCCCACCCGACGGGGCCGAGAAGTCAGCCCTGGAGCTCGCCGTTGTGGATGGCGCCGACGAACGCGCGCCAGGCGTCGGCGGTGAAGGTGAGGGCGGGCCCGTTGGGATCCTTGCTGTCCCGGACGGGGACTATTTCGGTGCAGCCATCGGCGACCTCGATGCAGTCGCCCTGACCGTTGCTGTAGGTGCTCTTGCGCCACTTGAGGTCTTGCTTCATTCCGTGCACTCCTCTGCGACCTTCCTCAACCATGAGATGGACTTCTCGGGTTGGACTGACGAGGCCATGAGGCGCAGGAACGCGTCCTCATGGCGTGCGACCTCCGAGGGCCGCTCCGAGTAGATGCTGCTGGTCGTAGCCTCGGTGTAGGCCACACTTCCGGGGATATCACTGAACGAGAGCACTGAGAAGGAAGCGCCCATGGCGGCGTGGGCACCCGCAGAGAATGGCAGGACTTGGATCGTGATGTTGGGCCGCTCGTCGGCCATGTCGGCAAGGTGATTCAACTGCTCGGCCATGCTCGGAGCATCCCCCACGGGGCGCCGTATGACGGCCTCACCGACGATTGCCCAGAGCTGCGGTGGATCAGGGCGGTCGAGAATCCGTTGACGGTCCATCCGTAGCGCGACGCGACGTTCAACTTCCTCGGTGGATTCGGTCGGGTTCATTGCCCGGATGACACCTCGGGCGTACTTCTCGGTCTGGAGAAGCCCTGGGATCAGCTCGCACTGATACGTGACGATCTTCGTGGCATCGGATTCGAAGCCTACGTAGGCGCGGAACCACTCCGGCAAGGCATCGCCGTAGGCGTGCCACCAACCTTGCTGGCGGCTTTGCCTGGTCAGGCTGAGGAAGTGCTTCACCTCTTCGGGTGAACTGACGCCGTAGTGAGCCAGGAGCTTCGCTGCGTCCCGCTCCTGCAGCGGAACCTGCCCGCTCTCGATCCGGCTCAGCTTGGAAGCGGACCAACCGAGCGCAGCGGCCACATCCTTGGCGTTCATCTCGCGCGAGGTGCGCAACTTGCCGAGCTCGCCACCGAGCCTACGCCGCAGCACGGTCGGACTGCCCACGCGTCACACCCCCTGGCTGGTTGGTTCCTTGCATAGTGTGCCACCCCCTCTGGGGCTCAACCCCCGCTAGAGATCATGCAATTGCTTGACGGAAGCGGTTGCATGCAATTGCTCGATGGGGGCATGCTACTCGCAGTAGCTCGACGGTTCGTCTGAGTGATCACGATGGCTGCTCGCCGGGCATTCCCATGCCTCCGCCCGGCCATCCCCCCTCGCCAACTCGCCTTCATCTCACTGCGCCTGGAAGGTGGCTCCCCCATGCCCGAAATCGCCGACTCGGACCGCGTCCCCATCCCCGTCGCCCGATCCGAGCACTGGCTGTTGCGCAGCCGGCGGTCGCCCGGCGAGGCCCGCCGGCACCTCCAGGCCCTCCTTGCGAGCACCCCGGTCGCTCAGCAGTTCGCCGACGTCGGACTCCTGCTCGTCTCCGAGCTCGTCACCAACGCCGTCGTGCACGGCACGCCCATCGGCAACAAGGTGCTCCTCGTGATCGACCTCGCTCCCGCGCGCCTCCGGATCGAGGTGCACGACGCCCGGGGCGACCGAGCGCCCCTCCTCCGAACCGCCGGCAGGGACGACGAGTCCGGCCGCGGGCTGGTCCTCGTCAAGTCCCTTGCCCTCCGCTGGGGTTGCTGCCCCCGTCGTGGCATCGGGAAGATCGTCTGGGCCGAAGTCGGCCCCACTGCCACCCCCGCGGAGCGTGCCGCATGAGGGAGGACCGCCTCGTCACCGCCGAGATCACCGGCGGCATCCTGCCCCCGGCGACCTACTCGCTCCTCCCCGACGCCCTCGACTCCCTCTGGAGCGCCCTCCGGTTCCGCCCCATCGGCAGACCCCAGTGGCAGTGGTTCGAGCGCTACCTCACCGGCCCCTCGGCCGACCGCTTCGTCGCCGAATACCTCGACCGCACCGGTCCGCTCGACCTCCCCGTCGTCCTCCCCGAGGCCGTCCACCATCTGCGCCTCCACTGGACCGCCCTGGAGGCCGACCGGTGAGGCGCCCCCGCCACCTCCGGCGGGTCGTCGTAGTGCGCCTCCTGCGGGCCGAACGCCGCCGTCTCGACGCCGAGTTGGCCGACTTCCTCCCCGAGGCGTCCGCTCGCATTCGCCGCCGCGTCCTGGCCGCCCTCGCCGGCGACCTCCGCTGAACCCCGCAGAACCCGGCGCAGGAAGTCGACCGGATCGACTTCCTGCGCCCCGGCTCCGCACCCCTGATTAGAGTGACGGAATGATCGACCATCAGATATCTCTCCGCCCCTTCTCCGAGGTCGACTTGGCGCTGCTCGAAGCGCTCGTCCAGGACCCCGAGGCCATCGGCCCGCTGCAGTGGTACGGCTGGTCGGATCCCGGGCGGCTGCGGCGCAAGTGGGCCGAGAACGGGCTGTTGGGGGAGGAGCAGTCCCACCTGGCGGTGGTCGCCGAGGGTGCGTTCCGGGGCTTCGTCGCCTGGCGGCGCCGAGCTGTGGTGCCGGCCGCGCCGTACTGGAGCATCGGCATCCAGCTGGCCCCGGACGCGCGCGGCCGGGGCGTCGGCACGGCAGCCCAACGGCTGCTGGTGGACTACCTGTTCGCGCACTCGCCGGCCGTGCGCCTGGAGGCCGACACCGAGACCACCAACCTGGCCGAGCAGCGCGCCCTGGAGAAGTGCGGCTTCACCCGCGAGGGCGTGCAGCGCAGCCTGGTGTTCCGCGACGGCGAGTGGCGCGACATCGTCCGCTACAGCCTGCTTCGCTCGGACCCGCGCCCGGCCTGATCCGGCTCGGGCCGGGCCCCGGCGGCCCCGCCGCCCTACTGGACGACGAGCGTGCCCGTCATGTTCGGGTGGACGTCGCAGTGATAGGCGTACGAGCCGGGCGCGGACGGCGCGGTGATCGTCGCCGACTGCCCCTGCTCCAGCAGCCCGGTGTCGAACTCCTTGTTGATGGCCGTGAGCGTGTGCCCGGCGCTGTCCTGGTTGGTGACCACGATCTTCGCCCCCGGCGCCACCGTGAAGGTGGCGGGGTTGAAGAGGAAGTTCTTGATCGTCACGGAGACCTGCCCCGCGCTGGGGGAGCCGGTGGCCGTCCCCGTGGCCGTCGGGGAGGCCGTCGCGGTCGGCGACGGCGAGGGCGAGACCGGGGAGGTCGGCGAGGGCGACGAAGCCGGTGACGGGCTGGCGGTCGCGGTCCCGGTCGGGGTCTTCGGCTCACCGCCCCCGTCGGAGGAGCAGCCGGCGGCGGCGAGCACGAGCAGGGCCGCCGCCGCGCCGACGGCGAGGGCGGTCCGGCGGGGACGGGACGGACGGACGGTCAACATGCTGCTCCAGCCTTGCTGCCTGCGGCGACGCGCCCACGCTAGACCGTTCCGGCCCGTTCGCCGGGCAACCGGAACCGAGGGTCACCCGAACGCCGGAGCGGCCGCCCCCGCCGCGCACCGCCGCCGCTACCAGGGCAGCGGCCGCCCGTGGCGGAAGAAGCCGCCGGTGGGGCCCGAGTCGGGCAGCGTGGCCGCCCAGACGACGCCGGCGCCGCCCTCCTCCACCGGGGCGCCGCCGGGGCCGCCCATGTCGGTGGCGATCCAGCCCGGACAGACCGCGTTGACCAGGATCCGTTCCGCCCGCAGTTCGTCGGCGAGCTTGCGGGTGAGCGCGTTGAGGGCGGCCTTCGAGACGCCGTACGCGGGTGTCCCGCCGCCCATGCTCGTCAGCGAGCCGGACTCGCTGGAGACGTTGACCACCCGCGGGTGGTCGGAGCGGCGCAGCAGTGGGAGGAAGGCCTGGGTGGTGCGCCATGCGCCGAAGAGGTTGGTCTCCAGGGTGTGGCGCACCTCGTCGAGATCGACGTCGGTGGCGCGGGCGGCGGTGTCGTAGTTGATCGCGGCGTTGTTGACGAGGACGTCGAGCCGCCCGAACTCCGCCTCGACGGCGCGGGCGAGGGCGTGGAGGCCGTCGCCGTCGGTCACGTCGAGCCGGCGGGGCAGGACGGTGCCCGCGGGCCAGGCGAGGTCGGTCAGTTCGGCGGCGGCACGCTCGGCGTCCTCCTGGCGCCGGGCGCAGAGCAGCACGGTGTGGCCGAGGCCGGCCAGCTGGCGGGCGGTCTCCCGGCCGATCCCCCGATTGGCGCCCGTGACCAGCGATACCGGTGCGTCGGTGCTCAAGCTGCTCTCCTCCTGCCGTTCCGGCGCCGGCGGTTCCGGTTCCGCTCCGTTCCGGCAGGCTATGCCGCCGGCGAAGCCCGCGGACCGGTCCGGGGAGGGAGCGGACGTGCGACCTTGGGCTTAGTCCGCCGAACGGAGTACCCGTCAGCAGCTCCCGGCGTCAGCGGCCGCCTCGGCGTCACCGGCCGCCGACGTCGCCGGCCTCCGCCGGGGCCGGCTCGGGGCCGGAGGCCGGATCGCGGGTGAGCAGGTACCGGGCGCCGGGGCCGGTCTCGCCGGCGCGGTCACCGGCGTTGTAGAGGCCGCAGCGGTTGAGCGACAGGCAGCCGCAGCCGATGCAGCCGGTGAGTTTGGCCTTCAGCCGCTCCAGTTCGGCGATCTGCTCGTCGATCCGGTCCTGCCAGGACGTGGCGACGCCGTCCCACTCGGCCCCGCTGGGGGCGCGGTGCTCGGGCAGCCGGTCCAGGGCGACGCGAGCCTCGCCGAGCGAGAGGCCGACGCGCTGGGCGGCCCGGACGAAGGCGACCCGGCGCAGCGTGCCGCGGGTGTAGCGGCGCTGGCCGCCGGTGGTGCGGGTGGCGTGGATCAGGCCGAGCTTCTCGTAGTAGCGCAGGGCCGACGTGGCGAGGCCGCTGCGGTCGGCGAGTTGGCCGATGGTGAGCAGATCGTGGCGGCTGGGGCCGGCGGGTTGCTCGGGGGCGGTGGGCGCGGTCATGGGCGCCACTGTAGCCGCTTGACTTCAAGTCGACTTCAAGTTGCACCATCGAGGACATGACGACGACGATCCCGGGCGGAGCCGCCTTCAGCGACCTCCCCGCCCTGATGGGCCTGATGACCGGCGACGAGAAGCACGGCCCCGCCGCCACCTCCACGCTGGATGCCCTCTGGGTGCTCTACGACCGCGTGCTCCGCGTCACCCCGGCCACCGCCGACGACCAGGGCCGGGACCGCTTCCTGCTCTCGAAGGGCCACGGCCCGATGGCGTACTACGCCGTCCTGGCCGCCAAGGGCTTCGTCGACCGGGAGGTGCTGACCAGCTTCGGCGCCTACGACTCGCCGCTCGGCCACCACCCCGACCGGACGCTCGTCCCCGGGGTGGAGATCGGCTCCGGCTCGCTGGGGCACGGGCTGCCGCTGGCGGTCGGCACCGCGCTGGGGCTGCGGGCCCAGGGGCTGAGCGAGCCGGCCGTCTGGGTGCTGCTCGGGGACGCCGAGTTCGACGAGGGTTCCAACCACGAGGCGGTCGCCTTCGCCGGGGCCGCCGGCCTGGAACGGCTGCACGTCGTCGTCATCGACAACTCCTCGGCCACGCACGGCTGGCGGGGCGGGATCGCGGCGCGCTTCGCCGCCGAGGGCTGGTCGACCGCGACGGTGGACGGCCGCGACCACGAGGCGCTCCACGCTGCGTTCACCGCCGCGCACCCGGGCCGCCCGCACGCCGTGGTGGCGCGCGTCGAGCCCAAAAACGCCTGAACGCCGCCCGCCCGCCCCTGCTGCCGGCCGCCTACCCGCCGCGGCCGCCCACTGCCGCCGACCGGCACCGACCGGCACCGACTGGCACCGACCGCCGCCGACCACCGAACGCCACCGAACGCCACCGAAAGGCACGGGACTTCACCGATGGACACCATGCGCGAGCGCTTCCTCGACGTCACCACCCGCCTGCTCGACGACGACCCCCGGCTCGCCGTGGTGCTCGCCGACATCGGTGCGGCCGGCTTCGCCCCCGCCGCCGAGCGGTACCCCGACCGGGTGGTCAACGTCGGCATCCGCGAGCAGCTGCTGATCGGGGCGGCCGGCGGCCTGGCGCTCACCGGGATGCGCCCGCTGGCCCACACCTTCGCCAGCTTCCTGGTCGAACGGCCCTTCGAGCAGATCAAGTTGGACCTGGTCCACCAGGGCGTCGGCGCCGTCCTGGTGAGCGCCGCCGGCTCCTACGACTGGCCGGCCGGCGGCCGGACCCACATGGCGCCGGGCGACGTCGCCCTGCTGGACACCCTGCCGGACTGGACGATCCACGTGCCCGGCCACCCGGACGAGGCGGAGCTGCTGCTGCGCCACGCCGTGGCCGACGGCGACCGCAACGTCTACGTGCGGCTCTCCGCGCACCAGAACGCCGCCGCCGTGCCGGTGGAACCCGGGCGGTTCACCACCGTGCGCGAGGGCGGCGGGGGCGTGGTGCTCGCGGTCGGCCCGATGCTGGACGCCGTGCTGGCGGCCACCGAGGGCCTGAACGTGACCGTGCTGTACGCGGCCACCGTGCGGCCGTTCGACCGGGCCGGTCTGCGCGCCGCAGTCGGCGGCCGGGCGGACGTGGTGCTGGTCGAGCCCTACCTGGCCGGGACCTCCGCCAACGAGGCGCATGCCGCGCTGAACGACCGGCCGCACCGGGTGCTCGCCCTCGGTGTGCCGCGCGAGGAGCACCGGCACTACGGCTCGATCCCCGAGCACCTGGCCGCCTACGGGCTGGACGCCGCCTCGCTGCGGGAGCGGATCGGCACCTTCTTCTGGTGAGTCCCGGGCGCGCCAGCGGGGCTCGCGCGCCCAGCGGGGCTCGCGCGCCCGGCGGGGCTCGCGCGCCTGCCGAACCCGGCCCAGCCGCCGTGCGTCCTCACACCGCGACGACCGCCACCGACTCCGCCCCCAGCCGCACCACCGAGCCGTCCAGCGTGCACTCCCCGAACGAGGCCGCCACCGCCCGGCCCGCGGCCCCCAGCGGGAGCGCCGCCGGCCCGCCGCCCAGGTTGGCCGCCACCCGGTACGGCCCCCGGTGCACCACCAGCCACCGCGCCGCCTCGTCGAACTCAACCCGGACCGCCGCCAGGTCCGGATCGGCCAGCGCCGCCCGCTCGCGCCGCAGACGGATCAACCTCCGGTACCAGTCGAGCAGTTCGGAGTGCGGGGCGCGCCACGGCTCGGTCCAGTCGAGGACGGAGCGCAGCACCGTGGCCGGTTCCTGCGGGTCCGGCACGGCCTCCGCCTGCCAGCCGTGCTCGGCGAACTCCCGCCGCCGGCCGCGGCGGACGGCCTCGGCGAGGCCCGGGTCGGTGTGGTCGGTGAAGTACTGCCAGGGGGTGGCCGCGCCCCACTCCTCGCCCATGAAGAGCATCGGGGTGAACGGCGAGGTGAGCACCAGGGCGGCGCCGCAGGCGAGTTGGCCGGCCGACAGCACGGCGGAGATCCGGTCCCCGAGTGCCCGGTTGCCGATCTGGTCGTGGGTCTGCAGGTAGCCCAGCAGCCGGTGGCCGCCGCCCGGCGGGAAGGGCCGACCGTGGCTGCGGCCGCGGAAGGAGGACCAGATGCCGTCGTGGAAGAACCCGCGGGTGAGCGTCTTGGCCACGGCGGCCAGCGGGGCGCGCGCGAAGTCGCCGTAGTAGCCGTGGGATTCGCCGGTCAGGGCGGTGTGCAGGGCGTGGTGGAAGTCGTCGCTCCACTGCGCGGTGATCCCCTGGCCGCCGGCCGCGCGCGGGGCGGTGGTGCGGGGCGAGTTGAGGTCGGACTCGGCGATCAGGAACAGCGGCCGGTTGGTCGCGACGGCCAACCGCTCGACCTCCGTGGAGAGTTCCTCCAGGAAGTGGACGGCCCGGTCGTCGGCGAGGGCGTGCACGGCGTCGAGGCGCAGGCCGTCGATCCGGTAGTCGCGCAGCCAGGAGAGCGCGCTGCCGATCAGGTAGGCGCGCACCTCGTCGGAGCCGGGGGCGTCCAGGTTGACCGCCGAGCCCCACGGGGTGTGGTACCGGTCGGTGAAGTAGGGGCCGTACGCGGGGAGGTAGTTGCCGGACGGGCCGAGGTGGTTGTGCACCACGTCCAGGACGACGCCGAGGCCCTTGCGGTGCGCGGCGTCCACGAAGCGCTTCAGGCCCTCGGGCCCGCCGTACGGCTCGTGCACGGCCCAGAGCGAGACCCCGTCGTACCCCCAGCCGTGCTTGCCGGGGAACGGGCAGACCGGCATCAGCTCGACCAGGTCCACCCCCAACTCGACCAGGTGGTCCAGGTGTTCGGTGGCGGCGTCGAAGGTGCCGGCGGCGGTGAAGGTGCCGATGTGCAGCTCGTAGAGGACGGCGCCCGGCAGCGCTCGGCCGCGCCAGCCGGTGCGGGACCAGCGGAACGCGGCGTGGTCCACCGGCCGGCTGGGACCGTCCGGCCCGTGCGGCTGGCGCGGCGAGCGCGGGTCGGGCAGCGGCGGGCCGCCGTCCAGCCGGAACGCGTAGTCCCCGTCCGGGGCCTCGCCCCGCCACCAGCCGGCCCGTGCGGTGTCGCGGGCCAGCCGGTGCCGGTCGCCGTCGACCTCCACCTCGACCTGTTCGGCGGCCGCCGGGGCCCACACCTCGTAGTGGCGCGGCGCGTCCGTCCGGGGTCGTGCCGGCCGCGGCCCGGCCGTCCGTTCCTCGTGGCCCGTCATGCCCCGCCCCTCCTGGTCAGCAGTGCCACCGGGTGCGCCGCCAGCAGCTCGGCCACCGGCACCTCGCCGGCGGCGAAGCGCCGCCGGGTGAGCGTGTCCGTCCAGGCGCCGCCGGCCGGCAGTGCCAGCGCGGTGCCCTGCCAGCCGCCGGCCCGCTCCAGGCCGTACGGGAGCCGGGTGACCGCGGTGACCACGTCCTGCCCGCGGGCGAAGGCGAGCAGGTGGCCGGCGGCCGTGCCGGTGGCGGTGAGCGGGCCGTACGCGCCGAGCGGCCGGGACCGGCGCAGGTGCAGTGCGGTGGTGGTGAGGTGGAGCTTCTCCCGGGCCGGGTCGTCCGGCCGGGGCGTCGCCGAGTCGGTCAGCCGGACGGCGAGCGCGCCCAGGTCCACCACGCCCCGGTTGTCCGGGTCGACCAGGGTGTACAGCGGCTCCTCGCTGCCCTGGTAGAGGTCCGGCACCCCCGGCACGGTGAGGTGCAGCAGGGCGGCGGCCAGTGTGTTGGCGCGGGCGTGCGGGGCGATCGCCCGGACGTACCCCTCGATCCGGGGCAGCAGGCCCGGGTTCCCGTAGACGCCGCGGGCCCGCTCGGCGAGCGCCTGCTCGTAGCGGTCGTCGGGGGTCGTCCAGGAGGTGCGCAGCTTGGCCTCGCGGGCGGCCTTGAGCAGGGCCCGGACCAGTCGGTCCGGGGTGATCGGCCAGGCTGCGACGAGGGTCTGCCAGAGCAGCCAGTCGCCCTCCCGGTCGCCGCCGGGGCCGGCGGCGGTGGACCAGGCGGCGGCCTCGGCGGCCCAGGAGTCGGGCTGCTCGGCGAGCACGGCCAGCCGGGCCCGGGCGTCGGCGCTGCGCTTGGTGTCGTGGGTGGAGAGCACGGTCATGGTGGCCGGCCAGTGCCGCTCGACGTAGTGGCACCAGGCGTGGAAGTCCGCCGGGGGCAGGCCCGGGCGGGCCGGGTCGCCGCCGACCTCGTTCAGGCCGATGAGGGCGTTCCAGCGGTAGAACGCGGTGTCCTCGACGCCCTTGGCGGCGACGGCGGCGGCGGTCTGGGCGAACCGCACACAGAACTCGTCCTGTTCCGGGCCGCGCCCGAGCCGGCCGAGGGCGAGCCCGGCGACCAGCCGGTCGGTGGGGTCGCCGGAGCCGTCCAGGGCCGCCCGGAGCTGCTCCTGCGAGGCCGCGGGCGCCGGCTCGCCCGGCCGGACGTAGGGGCGGTACGCCGGGTAGCCGGTGAGCACCCGCTGCAGGGCCGCGCGCAGCTGCCAGGGCGCGTGGTCGGCGTGCGCGGGGTCGGCGGCGCCGATCCGGACCGCGAGCCGGACCAGCCGGTCGACCTCGGCGGCGAGCTCGCCGAGCGGCGCGGTCATGTCGGCCCGGCCGCGCCGGGCGGCGGCCACGGCCGGGTGCGGGTCGGCGCAGGGCTCGCCGGCGGCCGCGCCGGAGACGAAGTGCTCGTAGTGGCCGGCCAGCCGGCAGGCGCCGGAGTGGTCGGTGAGGACGCCGTCGATCCGGTGCAGCGCGTCGTAGCCGGTGGTGCCGGCGCAGGGCCAGTCGGTGGGGAGCCGCTCGTCGCCGGTGAGGATCTTCTCGACCACGGTGTAGGCGCCGCCGGTGGCGTCGGCGAGCCGGGCCAGGTAGCCGCGCGGGTCGGCGAGGCCGTCGGGGTGGTCGATCCGGAACCCGTCCAGGACGCCGTCCGCGTGCAGGCGCAGCAGTACCCCGTGGGTGGCCTCGAAGACCTCGGGGAGCTCCACCCGGACGGCGATCAGCTCGTTGACGGTGAAGAACCGCCGGTAGTTCAGCTCGGTGCGGGCCAGCCGCCACCAGGCGAGCCGGTACCACTGGCGGGCGAGCAGCTCGGGGAGCGGGAGGCCGGCTGTGCCGGGCCGCAGCGGGAGGACGTGGTCGTGGTAGCGGAGCCGTTCGCCGTCGACGGCGAGGTCGCCGAGGACGGCGCCGAGCCGGTCGCCGAGCACGGGCAGCAGCACCCGCCCGCGGTCGGGGGCGTCGGCGGGGCCGGGCTGGGCGGTCCAGTCGATGTCGAACCAGCGCGCGTAGGGCGAGTCCGGGCCGTCCCGCAGGACGTGCCAGAGCGGCCGGTTGAGCTGTTCGGGGACGGGGACGGCCATGTGGTTGGGCACCACGTCGGCGATCAGCCGCAGACCGTGCCGGTGGGCCGCGGCGGCCAGCTCGCGAAGCGCGGGCTCGCCGCCGAGCTGCTCGCTGATGCGGCCGTGGTCGACGGTGTCGTAGCCGTGGGTGGAGCCGGGGGCGGCCTCCAGCAGCGGGGAGAGGTGCAGGTGCGACACCCCGAGGGCGGCCAGGTAGGGCACGGCGGCGGTGGCGTCGCGGAGGGTGAAGCCGGGCTGGAGCTGGAGGCGGTAGGTGGCGGTGGGGACAGCGGCCGGGCGGGGCTGCGCGGGCTCGGCGGCGGAGGTCATGTGTCCATGAGTACCCGCGCTAGCCCGCGGCCAAGACCCGGTGCTGATCCGAACAGGTGACCGGGGCCCGGTCACGCGGGCCGCTGCAGCACCATGAGCGAGCGGTCCGTGAGCCAGAGCGTGTCCCCGGCCTTCACCCGGGCGCCCGTCCCGGGGGCGGGCAGCCGGGGCAGGGTGGTGTCGACCACCACCTGCCACTCCTGGCCGTGGTCGGCGGGGACGGTGAACTCCAGCGGCTCGAAGTGGGCGTTGAACATCAGCAGGAAGGAGTCGTCGACGATCCGCCCGCCGCGCCGGTCCGGCTCCGAGATGGCGTAGCCGTTGAGGAAGACGGTGAGCGACTTGGCGTAGCTGGCGCCCCAGTTGCGCTTGGTCATCTCCTCCCCGCCGGGGGTGAACCAGGCGATGTCGGTGAGGTCCTCGGAGCCGCCGGCGGCCGGGCGGCCGGAGACCGGGCGGCCGTGGAAGAAGCGGCGGCGGCGGAACACCGGGTGGTCGCGGCGGAGCCAGATCATCCCCTGGGTGAACTCCAGCAGCCGGGCCTCCGGGCCGTCCCCCTCCGGCCAGTGCACCCAGGTGAGTTCGTTGTCCTGGCAGTAGGCGTTGTTGTTGCCGAGCTGGGTGCGGCCGAGCTCGTCGCCGTGCGAGAGCATCGGCACGCCCTGGGAGAGCATCAGGGTGGCGATCAGGTTCCGTTGCTGGCGGGCGCGGAGCTCCTCGACGGCCGGGTCGGTGCTCGGGCCCTCGGCGCCGCAGTTCCAGGAGCGGTTGAAGGACTCGCCGTCCCGGCTGTCCTCGCCGTTGGCCGCGTTGCGCTTCTCGTTGTACGAGACCAGGTCGCGCAGGGTGAAGCCGTCGTGGCAGGTGACGAAGTTGATCGAGGCGATCGGCCGGCGGCCGTCGTCCTGGTAGAGGTCGGAGGAGCCGGTGAGCCGGGAGCCGAACTCGGCCAGGGTGGCGTTCTCGCCGCGCCACAGGTCGCGGACGGTGTCCCGGTACATGCCGTTCCACTCCGTCCACAGCGGCGGGAAGTTGCCCACCTGGTAGCCGCCCTCGCCGAGGTCCCAGGGCTCGGCGATCAGCTTGGCCTGGGAGACCACCGGGTCCTGCTGGACCAGGTCGAAGAACGAGGAGAGCCGGTCGACCTCGTGGAACTGCCGGGCCAGGGTGGCCGCGAGGTCGAAGCGGAAGCCGTCGACGTGCATCTCGGTGACCCAGTAGCGCAGTGAGTCCATGATCAGCTGGAGCACGTGCGGGCTGCGCATCAGCAGGCTGTTGCCGGTGCCGGTGGTGTCCTCGTAGAACCGCTGGTCCTGGGCGAGCCGGTAGTAGGAGACGTTGTCCAGGCCGCGCAGCGAGAGGGTGGGGCCGAGGTGGTTGCCCTCCGCGGTGTGGTTGTAGACGACGTCCAGGATCACCTCGATGCCGGCCGCGTGCAGCGCCTTGACCATCGACTTGAACTCCTGGACCTGCTGGCCCCGGTCGCCGTTCGAGGAGTAGGAGGAGTGCGGGGCGAAGAAGCCGACCGTGTTGTAGCCCCAGTAGTTGGCCAGGCCGAGGTCGCGCAGCCGGTGGTCGCGGACGAACTGGTGCACCGGCATCAGCTCGATCGCGGTGACGCCGAGCTTGGCCAGGTGCTCGATGACCGCGGGGTGGGCCAGGCCGGCGTAGGTGCCGCGGATCTCCTCGGGGATGCCCGGGTGGAGTCTGGTGAGGCCCTTCACGTGCGCCTCGTAGACGACCGTGCGGTGGTAGTCGGTGCGCGGCGGCCGGTCGGTGCCCCAGTCGAAGTAGGGGTTGATGACCACCGAGTGCATGGTGTGCGGGGCGGAGTCGAGGTCGTTGCGGCGCTCGGGGGCGCCGAAGTGGTAGCCGTAGACGGACTCGTCCCAGTCGATGTGGCCGCTCATCGCCTTGGCGTACGGGTCCAGCAGCAGCTTGGCGCTGTTGTGCCGCTGGCCCAGGCCGGGGTTGTAGGGGCCGTGGACGCGGAAGCCGTAGCGCTGCCCGGGCTGGACGCCGGGCAGGTAGGCGTGCCGGACGAAGGCGTCCGTCTCGCGCAGTTCGACGGCCGTCTCCGAGCCGTCCTCGGCGAGCAGGCAGAGCTCGATCCGGTCGGCGCTCTCCGAGAACACCGCGAAGTTGGTTCCGGCCCCGTCGTAGGTGGCACCGAGGGGATAGGGCTTCCCAGGCCAGACCTGCATCTGTCCCCAACTTCCTTGTGTAGAAGGAAAACTGACATGTAGTCCGACAATCAGCCCGGACCCCGACGCTCTCTTCCCGGCCGGGCGGCCGGGCATGTGCGGCGGTTGCGCACCGTGACGCACGGCACAGTCCGCATACTCCCCGACGCTTTCCCCGGCAGCGGGGCCATTTGGCGTGTGTTCGCCCGAACGGGTGTCCGGCGATGGCCGGGCGCCCGGTCCGGCGGCGGCCGAGGCCCGGTCCGGCGGCGGTTCGCGGCGGTCCGGCAGGCCCGCGGGACCGGTGGGGCGGACGGGCCGGCCGGGCCGGCCGACGTCCCTCGGCCAACCGGCTGCGGGCGGCTCGCGGCGGGCAGTACCCTTGATCGTCCGGCCGCCCCCGCGCTCGTGGCGATCCATCAGAAGACCGAGACCCAAGACCGACAGCAGTAGCTCCAGCAGGAACCAGGTGAGGTGGCGCATGGTGTACCCCGCCGGCGGCCGTGGCGGTGGGCCGGGCGGCCCCGACCGGGGCAACGCCCGCAGCGAGGCGCCGACCGTCGTCATGCGCCCCGCCCTGACCGGCCGCGCCGTGGTGCCCGCCCAGGGCGGGCCGGTCGAGATACCCGCCCTGGCCTGGTCCGGCACCGAGTGGGAGGACGCCTACCAGCGCGTCCGCCTCTCCGGGCGCGCCTACGTCTGGCTCAACCTGGTCGAGCAGCGGCTGCGCTCGCTCGTCGACGAGGTGCTGTACCCCATCTACGCACCCGCCCACGGCGAGGACTGGGTCACCGCCGCGGCCGGCCCCGCCGGCGAGGAGTGGGCCCACCGGGCCGGCGCCGTCCGCGAGGTCAGCCGCCGCAAGGGCTACCTGCTCGACCCGGCCGACGACGACCCGCTGGTCTTCCTCACCCTGCCCCAGCTGCGCGAGCTGATGGTCCAGCACTGGCCCTGCTTCGAGCCCTACCTGGCCGACCGCCGCGAGATCGAGCTGGCGCTCGACGAGTTGGAGGTCGCCCGGCACGTCGTCTCCCGCAACCGCGTCCTCACCCCGACCGTCCTCGCCCAGACCGAGCGCGCCGCGGCCCGGCTGCTGGCCGTCCTGGACGGCGGCGCCGGCGGCGTGCCCGCCGACGTGGTCGAGTCCCTGGTCGCCGGCCGGTACGCGGACGTCGTGGCGGTGCACCCCGACCGGGTCCGGCTCCAGCGCGACCTCCCCGTGGAGGACCTGCTGGACGGCGCCCGCCGGCTGGACGCGCTCGGCATCGGCCTCGGGATGCTCTGCCAGAACTACACCGGGAAGCGGCTGGTCCGGCTGGCCGGCGACGGCTGCCGGGTCCGGCTGCTCTTCCTCAACCCGGCCAGCAGCGCCGTCCGCCGCCGCGAGCGCGAACTCGGCCTCGGGCGCGGCGAACTGGCCCGCTCGATCGAGATGAACATCATGCACGTCCGCCGGGTCCGGGCCCGGCTGCGGGACCAGGGCGGCTTCGAGATCCGGGTCTTCGACGAGACCCCGCGCTTCACCGCCTACCTGGTCGAGGGCGCCCGCCCGGCAGGGCCGGCCGGCGGCCCCCGCCGGCAGAGCCGCGACCTCGGCGTCGTCCAGCCCTACCTGCGCCGCGCCCGCGGCATGGAGTCGCCCGCGCTCGTCCTGCGCGGCGGCGCCGGCCAGGAGCCGGGCGGCACCGACGCCGGGCTGCTGGAGGTATACCGGGAGGAGTTCGAAGGGGTCTGGGGGGACTCCCGGCCGGTGTCCTGACGCCGTCGGCCGGCCCGGCCGGGGCCGCTCGGGGCCGGGCCGGGGCCGGCCGCGCCGCGACCCACCGGCGGCATTGTCGGTGGGTCGGGCGATGATAGGGGCTGTTTCGACCAGCAGGACGGAAGGACACACCCCTATGAGCTGGTGGCAGCAGCCACTGGTCGGCTTCGACCTGGAGACCACGGGCACCGACCCGGCCGTGGACCGCATCGTCACGGCCGCCCTCGTGGACACCCTCGGAGCCCGCCGGCTGAGCGCCACCGGATGGCTGCTCGACCCGGGCGTCCCGATCCCCGCCGAGGCCGCGGCGATCCACGGCATCGGCGACGACACCGCCCGCAGCAAGGGCCGCCCGGCCAAGGAGGCGGTGGACGAGATAGCCGCCGCGCTCTGCGAGCGGCTCGCCGCCGGCCGCCCGGTGGTCGCCTTCAACGCCCCCTTCGACCTCTCGCTGCTCGACGCCGAGCTGCACCGCCACGGCCTCGCCCCGCTCGCCGAGCGGCTCGGCGGGCCGGTCGCGCCGGTGCTCGACGCCCTGGTCATCGACCGGGCCGTCGACAAGTACCGCAAGGGCTCGCGCACCCTGCAGCGGGTCTGCGAGGTCTACGGCGTCGAACTGACCGACGCGCACGAGGCCGGCAGCGACGCCCTCGCCGCCGTCCGGGTCGCCGTCGCGCTCGCCGAGCGCTATCCGGCGCAGGTCGGCGCCGTGCCGCTCGCCGAGCTGCACGCCCGCCAGATCGACTGGTACCGGGACTGGGCCCAGGGCCTGGAGTCCTGGCTGCGCCGCGGCAAGGACCCGCAGGCCGTCGTCGACCCGCGCTGGCCGCTGCGCTGACCCGCGCCGACCCGCCGCGCGGGCGGGCGCCCGCGGCGGAGCGCCCGGGTGAACCCGCCGCCGGGGCAAGGGGAGGGGTGCGGTAGCCGGAGGCCGGGCGGATCACCCGGCCGGGAAGTCGAACCGGTACCCCTGGGCGACGAGCCAGGGGAGCAGCTGCTTCAGCGCGGCGACGGTCTGGCTCCGGTCGCCGCCGCCGTCGTGCAGCAGGACCACGCCGCCGGGGCGCAGCTGGCTCTGCACGGAGGCGACGATCGACGCCGCGCCCGGGCGGGACCAGTCGCGCGGGTCCACCGACCAGCCCAGCGGGCGCAGGCCGAGGCCGGCCGCGATCCGCTGGTTGTCGGCGGTGAACCCGCCGCCGGGGGCGCGGAACCAGGAGACCCGGGTGCCCGGCCCGCCGGCCCGGACGATCTGCTCCTCGGCGTGGGCGATCTCGTAGCCGGCCCGGTCGTGCGAGAGCGCGGCGAACGGCTGCGGGTGGTCCACGCTGTGGTCGCAGAGCCGGTGCCCCGCGGCGACGATCCGCTTGACCAGCGCGGGGTTGGCGGCGGCCTGCTGGCCGATCTGGCAGAACGTCGCCCTGGCGCCGTACTGGGCGAGCAGGTCCAGCACCTGGCCGGTGGCCGGGCCGGGGCCGTCGTCGAAGGTGAGCGCGACCGTGCGGCCGCCGGAGGCGGTGGAGCGGACCACCGAGGTGGCGGTGTCGTTGGCGGGCGGCGGTGGCGGGGCCGGGGTCGGGGTCGCCGTGGGCGGCCGGGTGGCCGGCGGGGCGGTCGGCGTGGCCGGGGCCGGTGAGTGGGCCGGGGGTTCGGCGGTCGGTGCCGTGGCCTGGGGCTTGGGCGTGGTCGGCTTCGGCGCCGCCGGGGTGGGCGACGCGGCCGAAGTGCCGGGCGCGGTGGGTGCGATGGGTGCGGTGGACGGCGTCGGCGTGCCCGGCCCGGAGCCGGACGGGCCCGGGGACGCAGGCGTGCCGGTGGGCGCGGCGGACGGTGCGGTGGACGTCGGACCGGCGGGGCGCGACACGGCGGTGACGCTCGGCTGCGGCTGGAGCGCCCCGTTGGCGGTGCCGCAGGCGGCCAGACCCAGGGCGGCGGCCACGACGGCACAGCTCGCGGTCAGGGCGCGCCGGCGGCGCCGGGCGGGCGGTGAGGTGCGGGGGGAGGTGGCGTGCGACGGCATGGCGGCGGCTCCCGGATGCGGCGGTGGGTCCCGATCCCTCGGTCAGGCCCGGTTTCAGGCTGACTGTCAGACAGGACGCCGATCGGATCACGCCCGGTTGCGGTCCACAAGGGCGCGGCCCGCCGGGGTGGCCCCGCCGTTCCCGCCGGCACCTCGGGCCCCCTCCCCGAGGCCCCTGCCCGGGGTCAGAACGGGTACCAGCGCACCTCCGTCGCGCCCGCCCGCAGCGACTCCACCCGGCGGCGGAACTCGGCCAGCGCGGCCGGGTTGCCCGGCGCCTGCTGCGCCACCCAGGAGGCGCTCGCCGTCTCACGGGCGCCGCGCAGCACCGCGAAGCCGGGCCACTCGCGGACGTCCCAGCCGTAGCCGTCGGTGAACTCCCGGTACTCCTCGGCCGGGACGCCGTACCGGTCGTGGCTGAGCGCGAGCACCACCAGGTCGTGCTCGCGGAGGTCGTGCGCCGCGTTCTCCACGTCGAGCAGGACGGGGCCCTCCGGGCCGACGTGGACGTTGCGCGGCAGCGCGTCGCCGTGGATCACCCCGGCCGGCAGCTGCGGGACGAGGTCGGGCAGCGCGGCGGCGAAGGCGTCCCGGCGGTGGCGCAGGAAGGCGACGTCGGCGGGGTCGACGTGGCCCTCGGCGGAGGCCAGCCAGCGCTCGACCGGGGCGAGCAGGTCGCGCCGCTCCAGCGGGAAGGGCGGCAGCGGCAGCCGGTGCAGGGCGTGCAGCAGCGGCGCGAGGTCGGCGGGCCGGGCGGGCCGGACGGCCGGCGCGAGCCGGTGCCAGAAGGTGACGGGGTGTCCGTGGGCGAGCTGCGGCTCGGGCGCGACGGCCTCGTAGGGGCGGACCACCGGGATGCCCCGGCCGGCCAGCCAGTGGGCGACGGTGAGTTCGTGGTGCGCCCGGTCGTAGAGCTCCGGGCCGCGGCCGACCTTCGCGACCACGGCCGGGTCGCCGAGGTCGAAGACGGCGTTCTCGCCGAGCGCGAGCAGCCGGGCGCCGCCGGGGCCGGGCAGGCCGGCGGACTCGCAGGCGTGGGCGAGCAGCAGCCGGGCGCGGCCCTCGTCGAAGGGGAGCATGGGGAGTCCGTTCCGTGGTGGCGGCCGGGACGTCGACCGGGGGGTGTCGACCGGCGATCATTGTGGCAAACGCGGGCCGGGCCCCGCGTGAAGCGGGGCCCGGCCGGGAGTGCGGGTGGAGTTGTCGGGGGGTCAGACCCCGATCCGGCGGTGCCGGGAGCCGCCGGCCGGCTCCGGCCCGGCGGCGGAGGCCTGGCCGTGCAGGACCGCGGCGGCGCCGACCGGCGGGAAGGACGCGCCGTGCGAGAGGTCGGGCAGCCAGCGGAGCCAGGCCGGCAGGTACCAGTTGCGCTCGCCGAGCAGGGTCATCACCGAGGGCAGCAGCACCGCGCGGATGACGGTCGCGTCGATCAGCACGGCCACCGCCAGGCCGACGCCCATCTGCTTCATCGCCTGCATGGAGAGGGTGCCGAAGACCGCGAACACCGCCACCATGATCACCGCGGCGCTGGTGACCACCCCGGCCGTGGAGCGGATGCCGTGCGCGATGGCGGCCCTGGTCGGCAGGCCGCGGTCGTGGCCCTCCTTGATCCGGGAGACCACGAAGACGTGGTAGTCCATCGAGAGGCCGAAGAGGATCACGAAGAGGAAGAGCGGCACCCAGGACTCCACCGCGCCGACGCCGGCGGTGCCGAGCAGCGAGGCGCCCACCCCGTGCTGGAAGACCAGCGTCAGCACCCCGTAGGCGGCGCCGACCGAGAGCAGGTTGAGTACCACGGCGGTGGCGGCGACGGCGAGCGAGCGGAACGAGGTGAGCATCAGCAGGAAGGCGAAGGCCACCACGAAGCCGAAGACCAGCGGCATCGAGCCGGTCATCTTCTCGTTGAAGTCGTACGAGCCGGCGGTGCGGCCGGTGACCGGGGCCTCGGTGCCGGGCACCTTGAGCACGGTGGCGGGGACGATCTCCTCGCGCAGGGTCCGCAGGGCGTCGTTGCTGACCGAGTCGTTGCCGGTGCCGTTGAGCGGGATGTCGACGGTGGCGACGTTCTGCTCCGGGTGGACCGCGATGTCCACCGGCCCGTGCATCCTCCCGCTCGCCAGGGCCCTGGCCCTGAGGTCGGCGAGCGCGGCGGTCATCGCGGGGGAGTCGATGTCGGCGGCCTTGACCACCACCGTGGCCGGGGCGGGGCTGCCGGGGAAGGCGGCCTCGATCTTCTGCGAGACGGCGACCAGCTCGTTGCCCTCCGGCAGCTGCTGCCCGAAGGTGAGGTTGGCGGTGTGCATGGTGAGCATCGGCGCGGCGAGGCCGACCAGCAGGGTGCCGGCCAGCACCGTGGCGGCCAGCGGCCGGCGCAGCACCGGGGTGAGGACGGCGTTCCAGACCCGGCCGCCGGCGGCGGCGGCGCCGGGGCGGCGCAGCCGGGCCAGCAGCGGGACGCGGCCCTTCTCGACCCGGTCGCCGAGCAGCGAGAGCAGCGCGGGCAGCACGGTGAGCGAGCCGAGCACCGCGGTGATCACGACCACGATGGTGGCGTAGGACATCGCCTGGAACTCGGCGATGCCGGTGAGGAACATGCCGGCCATGGCGACCACGACGGTCACCCCGGAGACCAGGACGGCCCGGCCGCTGGTGGCGGCGGCGACGGCCAGCGCGGTCGCCGCGTCCCGCCCGGCGGCCCGCTCCTCGCGCTCGCGGCGCAGGTAGAAGAGGCAGTAGTCGACGCCGACGGCGAGGCCGACCAGCAGCATCACCGAGCTCGCGTTGTCGCTGGTGTGCAGGAAGCCGCTGCTCAGCGCGACCAGTCCGCCGGCCGCGACGAAGGCGGTGATGGCCAGCACGACCGGCAGGACGGCGGCGACCAGCGCGCCGAAGGCGACCAGCAGGATGCCGAGGGCGAGCGGGACGGCGGTCCACTCGGCGCGGGCGAAGTCGTCGGAGAACTGTTCCTGGATCCACTTGCCCGAGCTGGCGTCGCCGAGTTCGACCACGGTGAGGTCGGGGTGCTGCTTCTGCACGGCGGCGACCGCGGCCAGGACGGCCGGGACGTTCTCGACGGCGTCCTCGTGCTCGCCCTTGAGGGTGAGCTGGACGAGGGCGGCGTGGCCGTCGGCCGAGACCGCGCCGGTGTCGTAGGGGGAGCGGACCTCGGCGGCCTTGCCGGTGGCGCCGACGGCGGCGACCACCTGGCCGACGGCGGCCCGGAAGGCGGGGGCTGTGCTGGTCAGGGCGTCGCTCTGGACCAGGACCGTCTCGCTCGCCGGGGACTTCAGCCCGGCGTCGTCGAGGATCCGGGCGGCGCGGGAGACCTGGCCCGGCATGGACTCGGACTCCTTGACCTGTGTGCTGCCGTGCAGGCCGCCGAGGACGGCGGCGAGGACGACGAAGAGCAGCCAGCCGAAGACGGCGGTCTTCCGGTGCCGGGCGCTCCAGGCGCCCATGGCGGCGGCCATGCCGAGTTTGGTCTTCACGGGATTTCCCCCCAGGGAGAGCGGCGGCCGCCGCCGGCGGAGGGCAGCGGGTGCGTGGGGCCGGACGGCCGCCGGAAGCGGGCGCCGGCTGCGGTTCCGGCGTCGCAATCGACGGTAGAAGAGCCGGAGTTGAGGTGGTATCCGGCTGGCGGGGGAGTCCCTCCTGGGGTGTTCCCATGGGCGCGGGGTGGGGTTTTCCCTACCCGGTGACCCTGACCTTCTCCTCCCACGGTCCGGGACCTGGCTCCACCCTGAGGGGGAGGTGTCTCCACCCCCAGCACGAGGTGAGAGGGCTGGTCGGCGGGTGAAGATGGTGCGGGGCCGCCGCTCGGCGTCCCCGGGGGGATTCGGCCTGCGGAGTAAATGACTTGCCGGGCGGCTAGCAAGTTCTCGTAGGATGATGCCCAAACAACACTTACCTGCCGACCGGCTAGGGGCGGGGCGCCGTCGCCATGCCGTCATGCCGGTCCATCCGTCGCCCGACCCCGTCCCCCGAGGGCTGCGGTGAACCATGCCCAGGAGGCATCACGAGCATGTTCCACCGACTAGGACACTTCGTCGTCCGTCGCGCCTGGTGGGTGATCGCCGCGTGGGTGATCGCGATGATCGCGATCGCCGCGAGCGCGCCGAAGATCACCGCGCAGACCGACGAGGCCGCCTTCCTTCCGAAGCACTACGAGTCGATCCAGGCCGCGCAGGTCCAGGAGAAGGCCTTCCCGGCCAGCTTCACGCCCTCGGCGCTCGCCCTGTTCGAGCGCAACGACGGCGCCCCGATGGGCGACGCCGACAAGGCCGCGATGGCCAAGATCGTCCAGGGTCTGACCGACAAGAGCATCGAGCACGTCGAGAAGATCATCCCGGTCAGCGAGCAGTCGACCTCCAAGGACGGCAAGTACGCGCTGGCGCCGATCGCCATCGACAAGACCACCCAGCAGTCCGAGGCCTTCGGCGAGACCGCCAAGAAGCTGCGCGAGGAGGGCAAGGCGCTCACCTCGGGCACCGACCTGAAGTTCCAGCTCGGTGGCGCCGCCGCCCAGCAGCTGGACCAGAAGGAGGCCTCCGGCGCGGCCGACGCCATCATCGCGCTGAGCAGCGTGTTCCTGGTCGCGATCATCGTCGGCATCATCTTCCGGAGCATCCTCGCCGGCATCCTGCCGGTCCTGCTCTCGCTGGCCGTCGCCATGCCGACGTCCAACGGCCTGATCGCCTACGCCACCAAGGCCTTCGACCTGGAGAGCACGCCGATCCTGTCGGCCATCCTGATCGTCGTCGTGCTCGGTGTCGGGACGGACTACTTCCTCTTCCTGGCCTTCCGCTACCGCGAGCGGCTGCGGGCCGGTGACGACCGCAAGGAGGCCGTGGCCAACGCGGTCGGCCGGGTCGGCGAGGCGATCGCCTCGGCCGCCGGTGCGGTCACCGTCGCCTTCGCGGCGCTGATCCTCTCCAGCCTCGGCATGTTCAAGGCGCTCGGCCCGGCGCTGGCCATCGCGGTCGTCGTCACCGCGTTCGCCTCGGTCACCCTGGCCCCGGCCGTCCTCGCGGTCATCCCGGCGCGCGGCGTCTTCTGGCCCGGCAAGAAGTGGATGACGGAGCCCGGCAACGCCCGCTTCGCCGCGCTCGGCCGCATGGTCCAGAAGCGCCCCGCCATGGTCGCCATCGCCTCCGGCGGTGTGCTGGTGGCCCTGACCGCCGGCGCGATCAACTACAACGGCACCTTCGACCTCGCGGGCAGCTCCATGCCCAAGGACAAGGAGTCGATGGTCGTCCAGGACAAGCTGGTGAACGGCTTCTCCGCGGGCGCCGCCGACCCGACGCACGTCTACCTCTCCACCACCGGCGGCGGCAAGCTCGACCAGGGCAAGTTCGACGGCTACGTCGCCAAGCTCGGCGCCGTCCCCGGCGTGGCCACCGCGGCGCCGAAGCCGCAGGTCAGCCAGGACGGCGCGACCGCCGACTTCACCGTCCTGCTCAAGAACGAGCCGTCCAGCAACGACGCGATCGACACCCTCACCGAGCTGCGCGAGGTCGCCCACGCGCAGGCACCGGACGGCACCGAGGCCAAGGTCGGCGGCATCACCGCGATCTACAAGGACATCAACCTGGCGATGAGCCACGACTACAAGCTGGTGTTCCCGGTCGCAGGTCTGCTGATCCTGCTCATCCTGGGCCTCCAGCTGCGCAGCGTGGTCGCCCCGTGGTACCTGATGGCCTCGGTCGGCCTCGGCTTCAGCGCCACCCTCGGCTCCTCGACCCTGCTGTTCCAGAACATCAAGGGCGAGCACGGCATGATGTTCATGCTGCCGATCCTCATCTACCTCTTCGTGGTGGCGATCGGCACCGACTACAACATCCTGATCATCGCCCGTCTGCGCGAGGAGGCCCGCGCGGGCCGCAACCCGCGCGAGGCGGCCCGCGAGGCCGTGCGCCACGGCGGTCCGACCGTCGCGGCGGCCGGCTTCATCCTGGCGGTGTCGTTCGCGACCTTCATGCTCGCGGGCAACATCTTCATGCTGGAGTTCGGCTTCGCGATGGCCTTCGGCATCTTCCTGGCGGCCTTCGTGATGGCGATGTTCTTCACCCCGGCGCTCACCGCGCTGGTCGGCCGCGCCGCCTGGTGGCCCGGTCACGGCGACACCGCCGGCCACGACAGCGGCCCGGCGCCGCTGACCGGCTCGCACGGCGTCCCGGAGCCGGCCGGACGGCGCTGACCGTCCCCCACGCACGGCAGGCAGGCGGCGTCCGCTTCGGCGGGCGCCGCTTGCCCCGTTCCCGAAGCCTGCAAACGTGACGTGCCCGGCAGGAATCCCCCGGTCAACCGGGGTGGCGGCGTGCTACAGTCGAAGCAGTTGCAGTTTTGGTTCCCATGAACGTTTGTGTGCGCCTGCTGGTTCCAACCAACAGGCGCATTTGTTTTGTCCGGTGTTTCAGTCTCCGGATGGGGATCGCGGCTACTTGGGGTCCACGAGGTGTGGGCCCTGATGCCCCAGTTTTTGAGGAGACGGTTATGGCTACCGGCACCGTGAAGTGGTTCAACAGCGAAAAGGGCTTCGGCTTCATCGAGCAGGACGGTGGCGGCGCTGACGTGTTCGCCCACTACTCGAACATCCAGGCTCAGGGCTTCCGTGAGCTGGTCGAGGGCCAGAAGGTCGAGTTCGACGTCACCCAGGGCCAGAAGGGCCCGCAGGCCGAGAACATCCAGATCATCGGCTGAAGTCGGCCTCCCAGCTGACTTGCGCGGCGAGGGCCCGCACCGCACGGTGCGGGCCCTCGCCCATGCCGCCGAACGGCCGGGGCGGCGCACTCCACTCCGACGGCCGACCAGCCCGCACCGGGCTGTGCCCACCACCGGACGGAGACTCCGTGACCATCCCTGCCCGCCCGTCCCGCGACGGCGACCGCACCCGCAAGCCCCGTAGCCGCGGCGGCGCCGCCCGCACCACCGGGGCCGCCCGCACCGACGGCCCCCGCACCCCCCGGCGCAGCGCCCCGCGCGCCGCCGCCCAGGCGCCCGCCGACTTCACCGTCGTCGAGGGCACCCCGGCCCGCCCGCCGGCCGCGAGCTTCGCCGAGCTCGACCTTCCCAAGGGCATCCTCAGCGCACTGACCCGCGAGGGCGTCACCGAGCCGTTCCCGATCCAGGCCGCCACGCTGCCGGACTCCATCGCCGGCCGTGACGTGCTCGGCCGCGGCCGCACCGGCTCCGGCAAGACCCTCGCCTTCGGCCTGCCGCTGCTGGCCCGCACCGCCGGCCGGCGCGCCGACGCCCGGCACCCGCTGGCGCTCGTCCTCACCCCGACCCGTGAGCTGGCCCAGCAGGTCACCGAGGCGCTCACCCCGTACGCGACCGCCGTCAACCTGCGGATCGCCACCGTCGTCGGCGGCATGTCCATCACCCGGCAGGCCAACGCGGTGCGCCGCGGCGCCGAGGTGCTGGTGGCCACCCCGGGCCGACTGGACGACCTGATCAACCGCGGCGACGTGCGGCTCTCCGACGTGGCGATCACCGTCCTGGACGAGGCCGACCAGATGGCCGACATGGGCTTCCTGCCGCAGGTCACCAAGCTGCTGGAACAGGTCGCCGAGGGCGGGCAGCGGATGCTCTTCTCCGCCACCCTGGACCGCAACGTCGACCGCCTGGTCAAGCGCTTCCTGACCGACCCGGTCACCCACTCGGTGGACCCGTCGGCCGGTGCGGTGACGACCATGGACCACCACCTGCTCCAGCTGGAGCCCGCCGACAAGGCGTCCGCCACCGCGCACATCGCCTCCCGCGAGGGCCGGCTGATCATGTTCGTGCACACCAAGCACGGCGCCGACCGCCTCGCCAAGCAGCTGCTCGCCAACGGCGTGAAGGCCGCCGCCCTGCACGGCGGCAAGTCCCAGCCGCAGCGCAACCGGGTGCTCGACCAGTTCCGCGACGGCCACGTCACCGCGCTGATCGCCACCAACGTCGCCGCCCGCGGCATCCACATCGACGGCCTCGACCTGGTCGTCAACGTCGACCCGCCGATCGACCACAAGGACTACCTGCACCGCGGTGGCCGCACCGCCCGGGCCGGCGAGTCCGGCACCGTCGTCACCCTGGTCCTGCCCGAGCAGCGGCGCGAGGTCAACCGGCTGATGACGGTGGCAGGCATCCGCCCCACCACCACCAAGATCCGCCCGGGCGACGCCGAGCTGGCCCGGATCACCGGTGCCCGCACCCCGAGCGGCGTGCCCGTCACCGTGGCCGCGCCGGTGCAGGCCGCGCCCGCCGAGTCCAAGCCCGAGGGCAAGGCCGGCGCCCCGCGCCGCCGCCCCGGCAAGCGCTCCGGGCTGCCCACCGACGTCGACATGAGCGGCAACCCGCGCCGTCCGCGCCCCAAGCAGCGCATCGGCGGTGCCCAGGGCGAGCGGCACCAGGCGGCCGGCTTCATCGGCCGCTCCTCGGGCCGCGCCAAGCCCGGCAGCGGCTCCAAGTCCGGCTCCAACTACGGCACCGGCCGCCAGCGCCGCAAGGCCGACTAGGCCCGAGGCCTGGCCCGAGGCCCGAGGCCCGACGTCCGACCACGGCCCGGCTCCCCCTTGTACGGGGGAGCCGGGCCGTGTGCGTTTCCGGCCGGATCGGCCACCCGCCCGGCCTGCCCGGGTGTGTGCCGCCCCGCGTCGTACACCTTCCGTTCGTGAACGGACCGGTGGCGTGATCTCCACCCCACCCCGTTGACCGTGAACACGTCGCACCCGAGACTTTCACGCGGCCTGCACAACTGTCGCACCGTCATCACGGTTCACGGGCATGCGGGTCGACCGGTTCACCGTCTTCGGAAGGACCTCCCCGATGCGTCGCACCGCCGCCCTGCTCTCCGGCGCCGCCATCCTCGGCGCGGCCGCCACCTTCGCCGCACCAGCCGTCGACGCCCAGGCCGCCGGGGGGTGCTACGCCTACACCGGCGGCTGGAACGCCTACGGCGCCTGCTCCGGCGGCACCGACCCGCTGCAGACCTGGTACGTCACCGCCACCTGTCAGTACTGGAACGCCGACCACACGGTGCAGTTCTCCCGGCCGGTCAACGGTTTCCTGGTGGCCGGTGACGGCACGTCGGTCGCCTCCTGCGGGATCAACGACACCGTGCTCTTCCCGCGTGTCGTCTACGCCGGCCGGCTGCCCACCCAGCCCGCCGGCCCGGTCGGCCGGATCACCGGCTACGCGGACAAGTGCGTCGACGTGAAGGGCGCCAGCAGCTCCGACCGCACGCCGGTCCAGATCTACGACTGCAACGACACCAGCGCCCAGCAGTGGAAGATCGCCGTGGACGGCACCGTCCGTGCCCTCAACAAGTGTCTGGACGTCGCCGGCGGCAACACCGCCAACGGGACCAAGGTCCAGCTGTACTCCTGCAACGGCACCGGCGCGCAGCAGTGGCAGGTCCGGGCCGACGGCTCGATTCTCAACCCGCAGTCCGGCCGCTGCCTGGACGACCTGGGCTTCTCCACCACCAACGGCAACCAGCTGGGCATCTGGGACTGCAACGGCGCCGCCAACCAGGTCTGGCACGTCCCCTCCTGACCGGCTCGCGCAGTCGAGCCCACCGGACCGGCAGTCTCGCCGTCCGGACCACCCTCACGTCTTCCGCTAGGAGCTTCCCCATGCGCAGAACCGCCGCCCTGTTCGCCACCGCCCTGCTCGCGGGAGCCGCCGCGCTCACCGCGCCCGCCGCCGGCGCCGCCGAAAACCCCGCCCCTGCGGCCGCGCAGTCCGCCACGACCGTCCCGGGCCCGGGCGGCGTCGGGAGCTGCACCGAGTCCGGCCCGTCCGCCACCTGTACCGGCCTCGACCCGATGCAGACCTGGAGCGTCGGGGGCACCTGCGCGACCTGGGACTTCAACACCAACATGTACACCTTCTCGCCTGCCTACGGCGCCACGGTCACCGGTGACGGCACCGCCTCCGCGGGCTGCTTCGGCATGGGCATGTGGTGGGGCGGCGGCGTCTACTTCGGCCCCGCCGTCCCGGCCGGCCCGGTCGGCCGGATCAGCGGCTATGCGGACAAGTGCGTGGACGTGCGCGGCGGCAGCACGGCCAATGGCACGCCCGTCCAGATCTGGGACTGCCTCGGCAACGTCAACCAGAAGTGGAAGATCGGCACCGACGGCACCGTCCGCGCCCTCGGCAGGTGCCTGGACGTCCAGGGCGGCCGCACGGGCAACGCCACCCGGGTCCAGATCTACGACTGCAACGGGACCGGCGCGCAGCAGTGGCGGGTCCGGGCCGACGGCTCGATTCTCAACCCGCAGTCCGGCCGCTGCCTGGACGACCTCGGCTTCTCCACCACCAACGGCAACCAGCTCGGCATCTGGGACTGCAACGGTGCCGCCAACCAGGTCTGGCACGTGCCGGCCTGATGCGCGCGGCAGCCCCGTCGACCGATTCACTCTCACCCCCAAGGACTTCTCCGATGCGCCGTACCGCCACCCTGTTCGCCACCGCCCTGCTCGCCGCGGCCGCGGCCCTCACCGCGCCGGCCGCCAACGCAGCCGAGAGCTCCGCTCCCGCCCCCGCCGCCACGCAGTCCGCCACCACCGTCCCGGGCCCGGGCGGTGTCGGGAGCTGCACCGAGTACGGCCTGTCCGCCACCTGCACGGGCTTGGACCCGATGCAGACCTGGAGCCTCGGGGGCACCTGCGCGACCTGGGACTTCAACACCAACTCGTACACCTTCTCGCCGCTGTGGAGCGGCACGATGACCGGTGACGGCACCGCCACCGCGGGCTGCTTCGGCATGGGCACGCCGTGGTACATCGGCGTCTCGTTCGGCTCCGCCGTTCCGGCCGGCCCGGTCGGGCAGGTCACCGGCCTGGCGGGCAAGTGCCTGGACGTCCGCGGCGCCAGCACGGCCAACAAGACGCCCACCCAGGTCTGGGACTGCCTCGGCAACGTCAACCAGCGGTGGAAGATCGGCACCGACGGCACCATCCGCGCCGTCGGCGTGTGCCTGGACATCTGGGACGGCCGCACCGGCAACGGCACCCAGGTGCACACCGGCCCCTGCAACGGCAACATCGCCCAGCAGTGGTGGGTCCGCGGCGACGGCGCGATCGTCAACACGAAGTCCGGCCGCTGCCTGGACATCCGGGGCTACGACACCACCAACGGCAACACCGTGCAGATCTGGGACTGCAACGGCACCTCGAACCAGCTCTGGCACCTGCCCGTCTGATGCCGCACGGCCGCCCGGACCCGGGGTCGCTCCCGGGCCCGGGCGGCCGTCGCTTCGCTGCGCCGCGCATGTTCGGTGAGGACCTCGGTGAGCACAGCGTCCTGGACCACGTCTGAGCCGGGCTTCCGTGCCCCGGGCTCAGGCCGTCAGCGCCGGCGCGGTCCGCACGGCCTGCCGGGCCTCGTCGTAGCGGGTCAGGAGGAGGGTGGCGACCTCGGGCGCGGCGCCGAGGACGTCGGCGAGCAGGCCGGCGGAGCCGGCGGCGGTCTCGGCGATGCGGTCGGGGAGGCGGCCGGGGGCGAGCAGGTAGGGGGAGACGGCCACCTCGGCGGCGCCGGCGCGGCGCAGGGCCGCGACGGCGTCCGGGACGCGGGGGCCGGCGGCGGAGGCATAGGCGACCTCGACGGCGGCCCAGCCGCGGGTGCGGCGCCACTCGGCGGCGACCGCACGGGTGGCGGCGTCGGCGGCCGGGTCGGAGGAGCCGGCCGCGGCGAGCACGACCCCGGTGCGGGACCGGACGGCGGGGGAGCCGAGGTCGAGCCCGGCCTCGGCGAGGCGCCGGTCCAGCGCGGCGAGCAGCAGCGGCGAGGGCCCGAGCACGTCGGCGACCGGGAGGGCCGAACCGCAGGCCCGCAGCGCGGCGGGGATGTCGTGCTTGGCGTGGAAGGCCCGGTTGAGCAGGAGCGGCACGGCGACGGCTTCGGCGCCGGCCTCCGCGAGCCGGGCGGCCACCTGGGGGATCCGCGGCGCGCAGTGGTCGAGGTAGGCAGTGGCCACCTCCAGCCCGGGGCGCAGCGCGCGGACCCGCTCGACCAGGGCGGCCACCGTCGCGGCGTGCCGGGGGTCGCGGCTGCCGTGGGCGATCAGCAGCAGGGCGGGGCTGCCCGCCGCCACGGGGGTGGCGGGGGCGGCGGTCAGCCGGCGGCCTTCGGACACGGGAGCCGCCTCACTTGACGGCGGCCAGCAGGCCGCGGTTGCGCAGGACCCGGCGCTCGACCGGGGTGAACACCAGCAGCTCGATGGCGATGCCGACGAAGAGGATGAGCAGGATGCCGAGCAGCACCCCCGCCATGTCGGAGAACTCGCGCTGGTTCTCCAGGTAGCGGCCGAGGCCGAGGCCCAGGTCGGGGGAGGAGGCGACCAGTTCGGCGGCCATCAGCGAACGCCAGGAGAAGGCCCAGCCCTGCTTGAGGCCGGCCAGGTAGCCGGGCAGCGCGGCCGGCAGCAGGACGTGCCGGGCGCCGTTCAGGCCGGTGGCGCCGATGGTGCGGCCGGCCCGCAGGAACAGCGGCGGCACCTGGTCGATGCCGGCCACCAGGCCGTTGGCGATCGACGGGACGGCGCCGAGCAGGATCACCGCATACATCATCGAGTCGTTGATGCCGAGCCAGATGACGGCGGCCGGCACCCAGGCGACCGAGGGCAGCGACTGGAGGCCGGAGAGCACCGGGCCGAGCGCGGCCCGGACCGGCCGGACCCGGGCGACCACCAGGCCGATGGGGGTGCCGATGGCGAGCGCGACCAGGAAGCCGGACAGGCCGCGCCAGACGCTGGTCCAGATGATCGAGAACAGCGTGCCCGCGGTCCAGAGGTCCTCGGCGGCGTGCCAGACGTCGAGCGGGCTGGGCAGCTTGTACTCGCTGGTCAGGTGCAGGCTGTAGGCGCCCTGCCAGAGGGCGAGCACCAGGACGGCGCCGAGCAGCGGCGGCAGCGCCTTCTGTCGCAGCGCCTCGGCGAGCGAGCGGCTCGGTGCGGCGACGGCGTCCAGCGCGTCCAGGCCGGCGCCGACGTCGGCGGTGTCCACCCCGGCGGCCGGGGACTTCTTCGTGGTGGGGGCGGTGTCAGTGCTGGCCATGGCGGCGGATCTCCCCACGCAGTTCTTCGGTGATCTCGATGGACAGGTCGGCGACGCCGGCGGACTCGATCCGGCGCGGCTGCGGCAGGTCGATCCGCCACTCCTTGGCGACCCGTCCGGGGCGGGAGGAGAGCAGCACCACGCGCTGGGCGAGCCGGACGGCCTCCCGCACGTTGTGGGTGACGAACAGGACGGAGAGCTTGCGCTCGGCCCAGATCCGGGTGATCTCGTCGTGCAGGACGTCCCGGGTGATGGCGTCGAGCGCCGCGAACGGTTCGTCCATCAGCAGCACCGAGCCGCCCTGGGCGAGGGCACGGGCCATCGCGACGCGCTGACGCATGCCGCCGGAGAGCTCGTGCACGCGCTTGCCGTAGGAGCCGGCGAGGCGGACCAGTTCGAGCAGGCGCTCGGCCTCGGCCCGGCGCTCCGTGCGCGGGACGCCGGCGAGCTTGAGGGCGAGCTCGATGTTCTTGCCGGCCGTGAGCCAGGGGAACAGCGCGTGCTCCTGGAACATCAGCGCGGGGCGACCCCCGGGCACCTCGATCGTGCCCGCGGTGGGCCGGTCGAGGCCGGCGACCAGGTTGAGCAGGGTGGACTTGCCGCAGCCCGAGGCTCCGAGCAGCGTGACGAACTCGCCGGGCGCGACGTCCAGGGTGATGTCGTCCAGCACGTGGGTCTGCGCGCCGGCGCGCCCGAAGGACTTGTGCACGTGCGAGATCCGGACGGCGGGCGAGCCGTCCAGGGCCTCGGTGCGCGGGGCGTCTTCCGTGGTGGTCAGTGCCGGGGTCATGGGCACCTCCTGCAGGAGTGGTCAGGGCCCCTCCGGCCGGTCGGCGGGGTCGGAGGGAGGGTGGCGAAGTCGGGTACCGGGGTCCGGGCCCCGCCCGTCCCGTGCTTGGGGCATCGATCGGGCATCGACCGGGCGGGCGGGGTTCCGGACCGCGGGGCTTGGCCGCGGCGGCGCGGGGCCGTCGCGGGCGGGGCTACTTGCTGCCGAGTCCGGCGTCCGCCACAGGGCTCTGGCCCTTGGCCGCGAGCACCTTGTTGAGCAGGGTCAGGTCGTAGATCCCGTTCAGGTTCGGCTTCTTGAGCAGGCCGGCGGTGACGGCGTGGTCGGCCTCGGCCTGCAGCGTGCCGGCCAGCGGGTCGTCCAGGAAGTCGATGTCGGCCCAGGCCGGGTCGAGGACGGCCGGCTCCAGGGCGTTGCCGGCCTCCTTCTTGATGGCCTCGTTGGCGTCGGCCTTGGCCTTCTCCGGGTTGGCCTTGATGAAGGCGTTGGCGGCCACCGAGCCGCGCAGCACGGCCTCCACCACGTCCGGGTGCTCGCGGAGGAACTTCTGCGAGACGATGAGGTTGGTGATCACGAACTTCTTGTCCGGCCAGACGTCCTTCTCGTTGAGCAGGACCTTCGCGCCGAGGGTGACCAGCTTGGAGGCGGTCGGCTCGGGCACCCAGGCGCCGTCGATCGAGCCCTGCTTGTAGGCGTCCGGGGTGACCTTGTTGTCCGAGCGGACCACCGAGACGTCGCCGGCGCCGGACTGGGCGTCGACCTTGTAGCCCTTGCCCGCCAGGTAGTTGAGCAGCGCCACGTCCTGGGTGTTGCCCAGCTGCGGGGTGGCGATCTTCTTGCCCTTGAGGTCGTCCAGGGAGGCGACCTTGTCCGGGTTGACCACCAGCTTGACCCCGCCGGAGGCCGAACCGCTGATGATCTTCAGCGACTTGCCCTCGGACTTGGTGTAGCCGTTGATCGCCGGGGAGGGGCCGATCCAGCCGATGTCGATGGAGCCGGCGTTCAGCGCCTCGATCTCGGCCGGGCCCGCGTTGAAGACCTGGGTCTTGATCTGGGTGCTGCCGAGCTCCTTCTGGAAGAGGCCCTCCTGGAGCCCGACCAGCGCGGTGCCGTGGGTCAGGTTGGCGAAGTAGCCGATCTTCACGGTGTCGGCGGAGAGCTTCGCGCCGGACGCCCCCGAGGACGAATTCCCGGCGGGGGCGGCGGAGTCGGACGCCTTGTCCGCACTCTTCGAGCCGTAGCCGCAGGCGGAGAGCAGCGTCACGGCGGTGAGGCCGGCCAGGGCGGCCGCGGCGGTGCGTCTGATCCGGCCGGCGGCCGGGCGTGCGGGCGTATGCGGGGCTCGGGCGTGCGGGAAGGCCTGGTTCGGTGCCATGGCGGGTCCTGTTCGCGGACGGACCGTCAGGAGACGGTCTCGGGAAGGAAGTCGGTCGGGACGTGCTTGCGGCACCGGGGGGTGCCGGGCAAGCCGGGTCGGTGCGCTGTTCCGGTGGTGGGGAGGGACAGCGGCCGGCCCGGTGACAGGGCGTTCTCAGCCCTGTCGGCCCACACATCGGGTCAGACCGCCCTGGCCGCTGCCGAGGACGCCGCTGCCGATGCGGCCGCCTTCCTTGTCCATGCCCGAGAACGCCTCGATGGGCATCAGACCCAGTCCTCCTCGTCGGGTGCCTCGGGGGCACCGGTGCGTACGGTGTCGAACGCCTCGCCCGCCATGCCGGCGGTGAGCGTGGTGCCGTCGGCCGGGTCGATCAACAGGAACGAGCCGGTCCGGCGGTTGTCGGAGTAGTTGTCGAGCGCCAGCGGCTCGGCGGTGCGCAGCACCACGTGGCCGATGTCGTTGACGTTCAACCCCTCGGCGCCGGAGCGCTGTTCGAGGCTGTCGATGTCGATGCGGTAGGAGATCTCCTTGACCAGCGCGCGGACCGTGCGGGTGGTGTGCTTGAGCAGCACCTTGTCGCCGGCGCGCAGCGGGCGCTCGTTGAGGTGGCTGACGGTGGCCTCGATGTCCTTGGTGGGGACGGGGGCCGCGCCGGCCGCGATCAGGTCGCCGCGGGAGATGTCGATGTCGTCGGCGAGGCGGACGGTGACCGACTGGGGGGCCCAGGCGATGTCCGTCTCCCTGCCGAGCGCGTCGATCGCGGTGACGGTGGTGGTGTGGCCGGAGGGCAGCACGGTGACGGTGTCGCCGACGCGCAGCACGCCGGAGGCCAACTGGCCCGCGTAGCCGCGGTAGTCGGGGTGCTCCTCGGTCTGCGGGCGGATCACGTACTGGACCGGGAAGCGGGCCGGCTCGACGCTCGGGTCGCTGCCGACCGGCACGGTCTCCAGGTGCTCCAGCAGGGTCGGGCCGCCGTACCAGTCCATGTGGGCGGACGGCTCGACCACGTTGTCGCCGGCGAGCGCGGAGATCGGCACCGCCACCACGTCCTTGACGCCGAGCGAGGCGGCGTAGGCGGTGAACTCGGCGGCGATGGCGGCGAAGACGGGCTCGGCGTAGTCGACCAGGTCCATCTTGTTGACGGCCAGCACCACGTGCGGCACCCGCAGCAGCGCGGCGACGGCCGCGTGCCGGCGGGTCTGCTCGACCACCCCGTTGCGGGCGTCGACCAGGACGACGGCGAGCTCGGCGGTGGAGGCGCCGGTCACCATGTTCCGGGTGTACTGCACGTGCCCGGGGGTGTCGGCGAGGATGAACCGCCGCCGCGGGGTTGCGAAGTAGCGGTAGGCGACGTCGATGGTGATGCCCTGCTCGCGCTCGGCCCGCAGGCCGTCGGTGAGCAGCGCGAGGTCGGGCGCCTCCTGGCCGCGGCTGCGGGAGGCGTGCTCGACGGCCTCCAGTTGGTCGGCCAGCACCGACTTGGAGTCGTGCAGCAGGCGGCCGACCAGGGTGGACTTGCCGTCGTCGACGGAGCCGGCGGTGGCGAAGCGCAGCAGGGACGTGGCGCTGGTCTCGGTGGTGGTGCTCATTTAGAAGTATCCCTCGCGCTTGCGGTCTTCCATCGCGGCCTCGGAGAGCTTGTCGTCGGCGCGGGTGGCGCCGCGCTCGGTCAGGCGCGAGGCGGCGATCTCGGCGATGACGGCCTGGATGTCGGTGGCGTCGGAGTCGACGGCGCCGGTGCAGGACATGTCGCCGACGGTGCGGTAGCGGATCAGGCGGCGCTGGACCGGCTCGTTGTCCTTGGGGCCGCCCCACTCGCCGGCGGTCAGCCACATGCCGTTGCGGGAGAAGACGTCGCGCTCGTGCGCGTAGTAGATCTCCGGGAGCTCGATGCCCTCGCGCTCGATGTACTGCCAGACGTCCAGCTCGGTCCAGTTGGAGAGCGGGAAGACCCGGACGTGCTCGCCGACGGCGTGCCGGCCGTTGTAGAGCGACCAGAGCTCGGGGCGCTGGCGGCGCGGGTCCCAGGCGCCGAACTCGTCGCGCAGGGAGAAGACGCGCTCCTTGGCGCGGGCCTTCTCCTCGTCGCGGCGGCCGCCGCCGAAGACGGCGTCGAAGCGGTTGCTCTCGATGGCGTCGAGCAGCGGCACGGTCTGCAGCGGGTTGCGGGTGCCGTCGGGGCGCTCGCGCAGCCGGCCGTCGTCGATGAAGTCCTGGACGTGGGCGACGTGCAGGCGCAGGCCGTGCTCGGCCACGACGCGGTCGCGGTAGGCGATCACCTCGGGGAAGTTGTGGCCGGTGTCGACGTGCAGCAGGGAGAACGGGATCGCCGCCGGGGCGAAGGCCTTGAGCGCCAGGTGCAGCATGACGATGGAGTCCTTGCCGCCCGAGAAGAGGATCACCGGGCGCTCGAACTCCCCCGCGACCTCGCGGAAGATGTGCACCGACTCGGCCTCCAGCGCGTCCAGGTGGGACAGCGCGAAGGGGGTGTCGTCGGTGTGGAGCAGGCGGTCGGTCGCGGTGGTCACGCGAGGCCCCTCTCGGTCAGGAAGGCGTGCAGCTCGGCGGCGGACTCGGCGACCGCGCGGCCCTGCGTCTGCAGGCGCAGCTCCGGGTCGGCCGGGGCCTCGTACGGGTCGTCCACGCCGGTGAGGCCGGAGATCTCGCCGGCCGCCTGCTTCGCGTAGAGGCCCTTGACGTCGCGCTCGGCGCAGAGCTCGACGGGGGTGGCGACGTGGATCTCCAGGAACTCGGTGCCGTTGGCGGCGTGCCGGGCGCGGACCGCGTCGCGGGAGTCGGCGTAGGGGGCGATCACCGGGGCGAGCACCTTGACCCCGTTGGCGGCCAGCTTCTCGGCGACGAAGCCGATCCGGGTGACGTTGGTGTGCCGGTCCTCGCGGGTGAAGCCGAGGCCCTTGGAGAGGAACTCGCGGATCTCGTCGCCGTCCAGGACCTCGACCTTGTGGCCCTCGGCGCGCAGCCGCTCGGCCAGCGCGAAGGCGAGCGTGGTCTTGCCGGCGCTGGGCAGCCCGGTCAGCCACACGGTGGCGCCGCGCTCGCAGGGGGCGGCCGCGGGGGCCGCCTCTGCGGCTCCGTCGGCGGCCAGGGTGTGGACTGTCGTCACGGTGGGGTCTCCAGGAGAGGGGTGGTGGGGGATCGGCGGGGGTCAGCGGTGGATCAGAGGTGGATGCCGCACTCGGTCTTGCCGGAGCCGGACCAGCGGCCGGCCCGGGCGTCCTCGCCCTCGGCCGGCTTGCGGGTGCAGGACAGCGGCGAGCAGCCGATCGAGGTGTAGCCCTCCCACAGCAGCGGGTTGAGCAGCACTCCGTGGGCGGCGACGTAGGCGTCGACGTCCTCCTGCGTCCACCGGGCGATCGGGGCGATCTTGACCTTGCGGCGCTTCGGGTCCCAGGAGACCACCGGGGTGTTCGCCCGGGTGGGGGACTCGTCGCGGCGCAGTCCGGTGGCCCAGGCGTCGTACCCGCCGAGTCCGCGGTTCAGCGGCTCGACCTTCCGCAGCGAGCAGCAGAGGTCCGGGTCGCGGTCGTGCAGGTCCGGCCCGTACTCGGCGTCCTGCTCGGCCACGGTCAGCCGCGGCGTGAGGGTGATGACGTTGACCGGCATGGTCGCCGCCACCGCGTCCCGGGTGCCGATGGTCTCCGCGAAGTGGTAGCCGGTGTCCAGGAACACCACGTCCACGCCGGGCAGCACCGAGGAGGCGAGGTGGGCGACGACGGCGTCCTCCATGGAGGAGGTGACGCAGAACCGCCTGCCGAAGGTGTCGGCGGCCCACTGCAGGATCTCCTGCGGGGTCGCCTCCTCCAGCTCGCGGCCGGCCCTCTCCGCTGCCGCCCGGTGGTCAGTCGTCGTGCCGGTCACGTGGCGTACCCCCGTTGGTCGGTGACAGCAGGCCGAGGAACTTCAGCTGGAAGGCGCGGCGGCAGCCGTGGCACTCCCAGGCGCCGTGCCCGGCCTCGGACGGGCGCAGGTCCTCGTCCCCGCAGTACGGGCAGAAGAACGGTGCCGCTCTTTCGCTCATGACAGCTGCTCCTCGTCGGCCCGGGCCGCCCACTGGGCGAAGCGCTCGCCCTCGGTGCGGCCGGCCCGGTAGCGGGTCAGCACGCGCTCGACGTAGTCGGGCAGGCCGTCCTTGGTGACCTTGAGGCCGCGGACCTTGCGGCCGAAGCCGGCCTCCAGTCCGAGCGCGCCGCCCAGGTGGACCTGGTAGCCCTCGACCTGGTCGCCGTTCTCGTCGGTGACCAGCTGGCCCTTGAGACCGATGTCGGCGACCTGGATCCGGGCGCAGGCGTTCGGGCAGCCGTTGATGTTGATGGTGAGCGGCTCGTCGAAGTCCGGGAGGCGCTCCTCCAGCTCGTCGATGAGCGTGCGGCCGCGCTCCTTGGTCTCGACGATGGCGAGCTTGCAGTACTCGATGCCGGTGCAGGCCATGGTGCCGCGGCGGAACGGCGACGGGTTGACCCGCAGGTCCAGCGCCTCCAGGCCGGCCACCAGCGACTCGACCCGGTCCTCGGCGATGTCGAGGACGAGCATCTTCTGCTCGGCGGTGGTGCGCAGGCGGTCGCTGCCGTGCTCGGCGGCGAGGTCGGCGATCTGCCCGAGCAGCTTGCCGTTGACCCGGCCCACCCGCGGGGCGAAGCCGACGTAGTACCGGCCGTCCTTCTGCCGGTGCACCCCGACGTGGTCGCGCCAGCGGCCGCTGGGCTCCTCCGGCGCGGGGCCGTCGACGAGCTGGTACTTGAGGTACTCGTCCTCCAGCACCTGGCGGAACTTCTCCGGGCCCCAGTCGGCGACCAGGAACTTCAGCCGGGCGCGGTTGCGCAGGCGGCGGTAGCCGTAGTCGCGGAAGATGCCGATCACGCCGCCGTAGACGTCCGCGACCTCGTCCAGCGGGACCCAGGCGCCCAGGCGCACCCCGAGCTTGGGGTTGGTGGAGAGGCCGCCGCCGACCCAGAGGTCGAAGCCGGGGCCGTGTTCCGGGTGGTTGACGCCGACGAACGCGACGTCGTTGATCTCGTGCGCGACGTCCAGCAGCGGGGAGCCGGAGACGGCGGACTTGAACTTGCGCGGCAGGTTGGAGAATTCGGGGTTGCCGATGAAGCGGCGGTAGATCTCCTCGATGGCGGGGGTGCCGTCGACGATCTCGTCCTCGGCGATGCCGGCCACCGGGGAGCCCAGGATGACGCGCGGGGTGTCGCCGCAGGCCTCGGTGGTGGAGAGGCCGACGGCCTCCAGCTTCTGCCAGATCGCCGGGACGTCCTCGATCCGGATCCAGTGGTACTGGACGTTCTGGCGGTCGGTCAGGTCGGCGGTGCCGCGGCCGTACAGCTCGGAGACCTCGGCGATCGCCCGGAGCTGGGCGACGGTCAGCCGGCCGCCGTCGACGCGGACGCGGAGCATGAAGTACTCGGCGTCCAGCTCGTGCGGCTCCAGGATCGCGGTCTTGCCGCCGTCGATGCCCTCCTTGCGCTGGGTGTAGAGGCCCCACCAGCGCATCCGGCCGCGCAGGTCCGCCGGGTCGATCGAGTCGAAGCCGCGGTGCGCGTAGATCGTCTCAATGCGTGTCCGCACATTGAGACCGTCGTCGTCCTTCTTGAACTGCTCGTTGGCGTTCAGAGGGGTGAAGTGGCCCATGCCCCACTGGCCCTCACCGCGGTGGCGGGTCGCCTTGCGGGCCGCGGCGGGGCGGCGCGCGGCGGCGCTGTCGGCCGTGGGCTCGGCAGTCTCGGGAGTGGTGGCCATGGTGAAGTCCTTCTGGGCAGGTGGCTCTGACGCCGGGTTGGTCGCGGTGCGTGCTCGGCGGTGCGGTGCTGCTGTGACCTGCGGGTTTCTCAGGGCCGGGAGAGCAGTGACCGGGGCCGGGCGGGCGCCTGCGCATCCGCTTCGGCGGTTGCGGCGAGGGTGGTGGGCGCCGGGTGCGGTGGGTGTCGCGGGGTGGGCTCAGGTCACCGGACAGATGGCGCTGGACACGCGAAGGAGATCGACGTGGAGTCGACCTACCAGGGTGGTTCCGGCGCTTGGCATGGCAAGAGATTCGCACGGCGCATGACTCTCGGTCCACTAACGTCCGTATTGTGGACGTGAAGGTTTCGAATCCCGAGACGATCGAGCGTTCCCGCCGCTCCCCGCTTCCGCCCCACTGTCGCCGCTTCGCGGTCCGGAGATCAAGGGACCGGTCCCGGCCCGATAACGTTGGGCCTGTGCAAGCAGCAGGCGAGACGACGAGACCGAACCCCGAGCGGCCCTCCCGTCGTCGGGGCAAGGGCTCCCGGCGGGCGGCCAAGCAGGTCACCTGGCGCAGTACCGCCTGGGCCCTGGTCAAGGACACCACCAACACCTGCGTCGAGTACCGGGTCACCGGGCTCGCCGCCGAGGCGGCGTTCTTCACCCTGCTCTCCATCCCGCCGCTGCTGCTCTGCCTGGCCGGAACGCTCGGCTACCTGGACGACTTCGTCGGCGCCGGCACCATCGACTCGCTGCGGCAGGACATCCTCAAGGCCTCCGGGACCGTCCTCACCGACTCGTCGGTCAAGGCGGTCGTGGTCCCGCTGCTGGACGACGTCTTCAACCACCGGCGGCCGGACCTCGTCTCGCTCGGCTTCCTGCTCTCGCTCTGGTCGGGCTCGCGCGCGCTCTACATCTTCATCGACACCATCACGGTGATGTACGGGCTGGACGGCAAGCGCGGCATCGTCAAGACCCGGACGATGTCGCTCGGCCTCTACCTCGGCGCGCTGGTGATCGGCTCGCTGGTGCTGCCGCTGCTGCTGGCCGGCCCCGGCCTGGTCCAGAACGCGGTGGGCGTCGGGCTCGCGTCCGTGGTCAACGCCTTCTACTGGCCGGTCGCGATCCTGCTGCTGATCGTCTCCCTCACCACGCTGTACCACCTGGCCGTGCCGGTCTCCACCCCGTGGCGGGAGGACATCCCCGGCGCCCTGGTGGCGCTGGTCGTCCTGGTCTTCTGCAGCGTCGGGCTCCGGTTCTACCTGGTGAGCTCGGTCGAGGGCCGCTCGGCGTACGGCTCGCTGGCCGCGCCGGTGGCCGTGCTGCTGTGGATCTTCGTGGTCGCGCTCGCGGTGCTGATCGGCGCCGCGATGAACGCCGCCATAGACCGCCGCTGGCCCACCCTGGAGACCGCCGACGCGCGCGCCGAGAACGAGCGCGCCCACGAGGAGGCGGCCGCGGCCGTGGTCCGCGAGGTGGCCGCCCGGCGCGCCGTCGAGCGGGCCCGCCGGGCGCGCGAGCTGGGCCTCGCGGAGGGCGCCGAGGAGGAGCACTGGGAGGACGAGGGCGAGGACGTCGACGTGCCCTCGGAGTACCCGGAGCGCTGGGCCGACGTGCTGGCCGCCGACAACGTGCGGGCCCGGCTCACCACGCGCGGCGGCCCGCACCACCGGCCGACCCCGCCGGCGCCGGACAGCGACCGGCCGACCGCGCCGCCGCCGGAGCGTCCGCTGCCCGGGCACCCGCCCCGGCCGCCGTGGGACCAGCAGCGCTGAGTCGGGGTCCGTGTCCGCGGGGGTGTCCGGTCCGTGGACAGCCGGCGGACGGCGGGCGGTGACGGGGTCCATGACCCCGTGGCGGCCGCGACCCGGTGGCGGGCCGTGGCCCGTTTCGGGTCGTGGTCCGGTGAAACCGGCGGGTGAAAAACCGGTTGGCAGGGCCTGGGTGGCTCGCTACGGTGTGATCAGTCCGGTTCGAAGGGCCGCCGTTCTCGCGGCCCGTGGAGAGAAGCAGGAGGTGGGTCCGGTGACTGTCACGGTCCTCACGGCTGCCCCGAGCAGCGCTCGCACTCACCTCTCCCTCCCGGCCGCCGGCTGACGCCGCTCCACTCGCGCGCGCAGCCGCAGCCCGGCGGGATCACATTCCTCCCGAAGGGCCCACTGCGTTGTTCAACGCTGCTTCCGTTCCGTCTTCCCCCGTCTCCACCTCTTCTTTCTCCCTGCTCGACACCCCGGGCTCCCCGCTGGCCGCCTACGGCTGGACGGACGAGCTCGCGGAGCAGTTCGCCCCGCTCGCCGAGGCCGGGCTGACGCCGGCCCGCATCGTCCGGGTGGACCGCGGCCAGTGCGACGCCGTCCTGGTCGACCCGGAGACCGGCGAGCTGTGCACCGTCCGGGCCGACACCCGCCCGGTCGCGGACGCCGACATGATCAACTGCGCGTGCACCGGCGACTGGGCGGCCGTGGACCTCGCGGCCAGGCCGATGACGGCCGTCGCCGCGCTGCTGCCGCGCTCCACCGCGATCATCCGCAAGGTGGCCGGCAAGCGGTCCGACGGCCAGGTCCTGGCCGCCAACGTCGACACCGTGCTGATCGCCGCCTCGCTCGCCGCCGAGCCGGACCTCGGCCGGATCGAGCGCTTCCTGGCGCTGGCCTGGGAGTCCGGCGCCGAGCCGGTGGTCGTCCTCACCAAGGCCGACCTGGTCCACGACGCGGAGTTCATCCGCGCCGACGTCGAGGCCGCGGCCCCCGGCGTCACCGTGCTGGTGGTCAGCGCCGAGACCGGCGAGGGGGTGGACGTGCTGCGCGCCTGCATCCCCGGCACCACCGCGTTCATCGGCCAGTCCGGTGTCGGAAAGTCCACCCTCACCAACGTCCTCGCCGGTGCCGACGTGATGGCCGTGCAGCAGGCCCGCGCGGTGGACCAGAAGGGCCGTCACACCACGACCACCCGCGAGCTGATCGCGCTGCCCGGCGGTGGCGTGCTGATCGACACGCCCGGCCTGCGCGAGGTCGGCCTCTACGGTGGCGAGGGGGTGGCCCTGGCCTTCGCCGACATCGCGGAGCTGGCCAAGTCCTGCCGCTTCCACGACTGCGGGCACGAGAGCGAGCCCGGCTGCGCCGTGCAGGAGGCGCTGGCCGACGGCACGCTGCCGGAGCGCCGGATGGAGAGCTACCGCAAGCTCCAGCGCGAGAACGACTGGATCGCCTCCCGCTCTGACGCCCGGCTCGCCACGGCCCGGGTGAAGAAGTGGAAGGCCATCACCAAGTCCATGCGCGCCGCGGGCGGCACCGTGAAGTGGTGACGTCCGGCCGGCCGTCCTGTTGATGCCCGTGTTGCTCTGCCCCGGACGGTTCCCGGGGCAGAGCGGTGCGGGCAGGCCGGCGGTCGGGCGCGCCGGACTGTCGGCGGCCGGCGATAGCCTGGGCCGCATGGACGAGATCGACGGGGTGGAGATCATCGCCTTCGCGGACGCCCGGGCGTTCGAGAACTGGCTGACAGAGCACCACACCCGCCAGGCGGGCGTGTGGATCAAGGTGGCCAAGAAGAAGTCCGGCATCCCCACCGTCACCGAGGACGAGCTGGTCGACCTCGGGCTCTGCTACGGCTGGATCTCCGGCCAGCGGCGCTCCCTCGACGAGCAGTACTACCTGCAGAAGTACGTGCCACGGCGGCCCAGGAGCCTCTGGTCGCGGGTGAACGTCGACCGGGTCGCGGTCCTGACCGCCGCCGGCCGGATGCGCGAGCCCGGACTCGCCGAGGTGCAGCGAGCGCAGCAGGACGGGCGGTGGGCGGCGGCGTACGCCCCGCAGCGGACGGCCGAGGTGCCGCCCGACCTCGCAGCCGTCCTGGCGGCGGACCCTGTGGCGGGCCGGGCGTTCGAGGCGCTCGACCGGACCGCGCGCTACCAGCTGATCCTGCCGCTGCTCCAGGCCCTGACGCCGGAGGCCCGGCGGACGCGCCTGGAGAAGGCGGTCCGCCTGCTGGCGGGCGGCGAGCCCGCGGAGTGACCCGGCGGCGGGCGCCGCTCCGGGCGACCGCCACCGGCGCGGCTCAGCGCGAGCCGGCGTCGATCAGCGCGGGTCGGTGGCCGGCTCGGCCCGGCGCAGGTCGGCGACCAGCCGGAACCGCTCCAGGACGACCGGCGTTCCGTCGTGCACCGTGAAGTCCGGGTCGCCCAGCGCGGCCCGCATCTCCGGACCGTGCCAGAACCCCTCGTGGACCCTTCGCCACTCGGCCACCGTCGTGCAGCCCTCGCCCTCGTCCAGCGCGTGCTGCAGGTCGACCTCGGCCAGCGCGACGACCCGGACCTCCGTCGTCTCGGTCACGGCCACCACCTCGCCGTCCGAGTCGATCACCGCCGAGCGCACCCCGGCCTGCGGCAGCGGCTCGTTCTCGTGCTCGTAGTCGGCGACCAGGCCGGTGGTGCTGGTCTTCGCACCGCTCAGCACGGCTGCGACCAGCTGGTCGCGCAGCGGTCCGGGAAAGGCGAACTCCTCGATCCGCATCGTGGACACCCGGGGGTCGTCCGGACCGGTGTACGGCTGCTCGTTCGGCTGCGCGCTCATGGGGCTCCTGTCCGGGCGGCGGCCGGTCTGCCGCGAAGGGGGCGCCGCAGGCGGGTGGGGCGGCACCGGGAGGTGGGCGTCGGCCAGCGTATCCGCCGGCCGGGGCCGACGGCGCGCGGTTTTCCGCCCTGTTCCCCGGGCGGTTCGCAGGACCTACGGGGACCGCCGTCCGGCCGCTCACGCCCACGTCCGATTTCCGCCAGTCGGCCGGCCGCGGGTGCCGCAGACTGGACAGCGTGATCGACGACGACATCCGGTACCGAGCAGTGGACAGCCGCGACGCCCGCTTCGACGGCGTCTTCTTCACGGCCGTCACCTCGACCGGCATCTACTGCCGACCGAGCTGCCCCGCCGTGACCCCCAAACGTGCCAACTGCACCTTCTACCCCAGCGCGGCCGCTGCTCAGGGCGCCGGATTCCGCGCCTGCCGCCGCTGCCGGCCGGACTCGGTGCCCGGCTCGCCGGAGTGGAACCACCGCGCCGACCTGGTCGGCCGCGCCATGCGGCTGATCGGCGACGGCCTGGTCGACCGCGAGGGCGTCGCCGGGCTCGCGCACCGCCTCGGCTACAGCGCCCGCCAGCTGCAGCGCCAGCTCACCGCCGAACTCGGCGCCGGGCCGATCGCCCTGGCCCGCGCCCGCCGGGCCCAGACCGCCCGGCTGCTGCTGCAGACCACCGAGCTGCCGATCACCGAGATCGCCTTCGCGGCCGGCTTCGCCTCCGTCCGGCAGTTCAACGACACCGTCCGCGAGGTCTACGACCGCACCCCGAGCGGGTTGCGCGCCGAGGTCGCCGCGGGCCGGCGCAGCGCCACCCCGGCCGGCGGCCTCACTCTGCGCCTCGCCTACCGGGGCGCCCTGGACAGCGAGCACCTGATCGACTTCCTGGCCCTGCGTGCCGTTCCCGGCGTCGAGGAGATCGTCCCCGGCGCGCGCCCCGGCGTCCGCACCTACCGGCGGACCCTCGCCCTCCCGTACGGGCACGGCATCGCCGAGGTCGACGGACTCGCACCCGCGGACCCGCGCACCCGCGGCTGGCTGGACTGCCGCCTGTTCCTCGCCGACCTGCGCGACCTGCCGACCGCCGTCCAGCGGCTGCGCATCCTGTTCGACCTGGACGCCGACCCGGACGCGGTGGACGAGCAGCTCGGCGCCGACCCGCTGCTCGGCGCGCTGGTCCGCGGCCGGCCGGGCCTGCGCTCGCCCGGCCACGTCGACCCGCACGAGCTGGCCGTCCGCGCCGTGCTCGGCCAGCAGATCAGCGTCGGTGCCGCCCGCACCCTGGCCGGCCGGCTCGCGGAGAAGTACGGCACCGCGCTGCCCGAGCCCAACGGCGGGCTGCGCCTGCTCTTCCCGACCGCCGCCGCCCTGGCGGTGGCCGACCCCGAGGACTTCGCCATGCCGGCCGCCCGCCGGAAGGCGCTCACGGGCCTCTGCGCCGCCCTCGCCGAGGGCATCGTCCGCCTGGACGGCGGCGTCGACCGGGAGGAGGCGGCGGCCGAGCTGCTCGCCCTGCCCGGCATCGGCCCGTGGACCGTCGGCTACCTGCGGATGCGGGCGCTCGCCGACCCGGACGTCTTCCTGCCCGGGGACGTCGGCATCCGCCACGGCCTCACGGCACTCGGCGCCCCCGGCGACCCGAAGTCCGCCGCCCGCGCCGCCGAGGCCTGGGCACCCTGGCGCTCCTACGCCGTGCACCGGCTCTGGGCGGGCGCCACCACAGACCTCAGCACCGGAACGGAGAACACCCGAGTATGAGCACCACCGTCTTCACCTTCATGGAGAGCCCCTTCGGCCGCCTGCTGCTGAGCGGCGTCCGGCCGGCGGAGGGCGGACCGGCCGCCCTGGCCACGGTCACCGCCCCGGGCCAGAAGTACGCGCTGGCCGAGCCCGCGGACGACTGGGTCCACGATCCGGACGCGCTCGCCGAGCCGGTCGCCCAGCTCACCGCGTACTTCGCCGGCCGGCGCACCACCTTCGACCTGCCGCTCGCCCCGGCCGGCACCGACTTCCGGCAGAAGATCTGGGCCGCCCTGGACGACATCCCGTACGGCGAGACGGTCACCTACGGCCAGCTGGCCGCCCTCGCCGGCGCCACCCCGCAGGCCGTCCGCGCCGTGGGCGGCGCGGTGGGCGCCAACCCGCTGCTCATCGTCCGGCCCTGCCACCGCGTGGTCGGCGCCAACGGCGCGCTGACCGGTTTCGCGGCCGGGGTCGACCGCAAGCGCTGGCTGCTGGACCTGGAGAGCGGCGCGCTGTTCTGAGGCACCGGCCCTTCCGGGGCGCCGGCCGGGCCCCGGAAGGCCGAGCCCTTCCTAGCTGATCGCCCTGAGGTCGACGCGCCAGTCGTGGCTGCGCATCCACCGGCCGGCGGGGAACTCGAAGTCGGTCTCGCCGACCAGGGTGAAGCCGGCCTTGCGGCAGACGGTGTTGGAGGCGGGGTTGTCCACCGACGGGAAGGCGTGCAGGTACCGGAGCCGGGCCGCCGCCCGTGCCTCGGCCACCGCGGCGCGGGCGGCGGCGACCGCGATGCCCCGGCCCTGGTACTCGGGGAGGACGTTCCACCCCATCTCGTGGACGCGCCCGCCCTGCCAGGTGCGGGTGCCGTAGCCGACCGTGCCGACGGGCTCGGCCTCCCCGGCGAGGACGATGCGGAACATGCAGCCCAGGCCGGACGGGACGAAGTCCAGGTAGCGCCGGTGGCGGACGAGCAGCTGCTCCTCGGTCTCCGGGCCGCCGACGTGCTTCTTCATCCCCGGGGTGTTCACCCGGCGCAGCAGCGCGAGGTCGGCGTCCGTCCAGGGCTCGATGCGGATCGGTGCGGCGGTCATGCCCGGGAGGCTAGCCGGAGCCGGGCCCCGGCGGACACCGAGTTTCGCCGTCGCGGCGGACTACTCGGCCCCGGTCGGGCGGGCCAGGGCGCGGGCCAGGCTGTCCAGCGCGGGCAGCGCCTGCATGACGGCCTCGCGGTCGGCGGGGGAGAGGGTGCCGAGCGCGGTCGCGATGCGGCGCTCGTGGGCGTGCTGCCAGTCGTCCAGCTGGCGCCGACCGGCCGGGGTGAGGGCGATCCGGGCGGTGCGGCGGTCGCCGGGGTCGGCCTGGCGGTCGACGAAGCCGGCCTCCAGCAGCTTGCCGACCAGGCCGCTGACGGTGTTCGGGGCGAGCCGCTGGCGGTCCGCGAGCTCGCCGACCCGCAGCGGGGCGGCGGCGAGCGTCTGGAGGAGTTCGACCTGCGCCATCGGCAGGGACTCCCACGGGTAGTCGGTGCGGATGCTGCTGCGCAGGGCGCGGCGCAGCCTGGTGACCACGTCGGTCAGCCGCCGGGCGCGCTCCAGCGCCGGGGGCGCGAGGTCCGTCGGGGTCTCCTCGGCCGCCCGGTCTTCGGCGGGTTCGGTGGCGGGGTCGGGTACGGACGGCGACGGAGACATGGCGGACAGCGTATCGCCTGGTGGCGGCCGTCTCAGGCGAGCCGGTCGGACACCGATCAGATCGTGGAGAGAACATCTCTGTATCCGATATATTTCTCGTATGGACACCGCCGCCCTCGCCTCCCGGCTGCTCACCGAGCGCCCCCGGCCGCGCAGCGTGGCCCGGTGGCGGTACGCCCACTGGCTGGCGGTCGGCACGGTCTGCCTCGGGGCGTTCCTCGGGCAGCTGACGGCGAGCATCACGGCACTCGTCTTCCCCGCCCTCGGGCGGCACTTCGGCGCCGGCTTCGCCTCCGTCGAGTGGGTCGCGCTCGCCTACCTGCTGGTGCTGGTGGCCCTGCTGGCCCCGATCGGCCGGCTCTCCGACCTGGTCGGGCGCAAGACCATGTACCTCGGCGGCTTCGCCGTCTTCGCGCTGGCCTCGCTCGGCGCCGGACTGGCCGGCGGCCTCTGGGTGCTGGTGGCCTGCCGGGCGGTCCAGGCCGTCGGCGGCGCGATGATGCAGGCCAACAGCGTAGCGCTGGTGGCGCGCGGTGTTCCCGAGCACGCGATGCGCAGGGCACTGGGCGTGCAGGCGGCCGCGCAGGGCCTCGGCCTGGCGCTCGGGCCGAGCCTGGGCGGCCTGCTGGTGGAGCACGCCTCCTGGCGCTGGGTGTTCTGGATCAACGTGCCGATCGGCGTGCTGGGCATCCTGGCGGGCTGGTTCCTGCTGCCCCGCACCCGTCCCGAGGCCGTGCCTGGCCCCAGGGCGGAGGAACCGCGGCAGCCGCGGGGAGGGCGGAAGCCCCGGATCCGGGCGACGGACCACGGCGGCGGCCACTTCGACCTGGCCGGACTGCTCCTGCTCACCGCGGCGACCAGCGCGCTGCTGCTGGCCCTGTCCACCGCCTCCGGCCTGCCGCTGCCCGGCTGGGCGGTGGCCGTGCTGCTGCTCGCCGCGGTGGTGTGCACGCTCGGGCTGGTCCGGCAGGAACGGCGCGCGGCCCGGCCGATCCTCGCACCGGGCCTGGTGAACACCCCGGGGGTGCGGTCCGGCCTGGTGGTCTCGCTGATCGGCTACCTGCTGCTGTTCTGTCCGCTGGTGCTGGCCCCCGTCCTGCTCGCCGGTGCCGGTGTGCCGGCGTCCCGGGTGGGCCTGGTGGTGACGCTGCTGCCCGCCGCGTTCGCGGTCGCCGCGACGGGCGGCGGCGCGCTGCTGCCCCGGGGCTGGTCGGACCTGGCCCGCTGCCGGCTCGGCGCGGCGGTCGCGGGCGCGGGGCTGCTGCTCTTCGCCCTGCTGCCGGTCGGTGGTGCGGGCGCGGGTGCTGCGGGGGCGGGCGGTCCGCTGCCGGTCGCCGTCGCGCTGGCGGTCGCCGGCTGGGGGCTGGGCCTGCTGCTGCCGGCCAACAACGCGCTGGTGATGCGGGCGATCCCGGCGGAGTGCTCGGCGGTCGGCGGCGGCATGGTCAACATGGCCCGGAGCCTCGGCACCGCCCTCGGCACGGCGCTGCCCGTGCTCGGCGTCCACCTGGCGGGCGCGGCGGCCGGTGGGCGGGCGGTGCTGTTCGCGCTCGCCGCGGTCGCGGGCCTCGCGGTGGCGGTGGCCCGCCCGGCCCGGCGCCGCTGAGCGGACCCGGAAACGGAACCGGGGCGCGGCGGACGGTCGAGCCGTCCGCCGCACCCCGGCCCGAGCCGTCAGGAGGCGGGGACGCCCGGGGCGGCGCCGCGCTCCTTGAGCATGTCGGTGATCAGCTGGATCTCCGAGGTCTGCCCGTTCACCATCGACTGCGCGAGCCGCTTCTCGGTCGCGTTCTTCGCCATGTCGACGTAGCCCTGGGCCATCTCGACCCCGCCCTTGTGGTGCTCCAGCATCAGCTGCAGGTAGTACACCTCGGCCTCGCGGCCGCTGAGCGAGCGCAGCTTGCCGAGCTGGGCGTTGGTGGCCATGCCGGGCATCAGCGAGCCGTCGTGCGCCTCGTAGCTGTGGTGCATGTTCATCCACGTCATCGGCTTGGCCGCGGAGTGCTGCGAGAGCCCCCACTGGTCGAGCCAGCCCATCATCATCCCGCGCTGGTTGGCCTGGGTGTTGATGATGTCGAAGGCGAGGGTGCGGACCGGCTCGTCGCTCGTCCGGTCCCGGACGATGAACGAGAGGTCGACGGCCTGCTGGTGGTGGGTCGCCATGTCGCGGGCGAACCCGGCCTCGGGGGAGTCGTCCGCCGGCACGCTGAGCGCCGACGAGCCCGAGGCGGACGTCCCGCTCGCCACCAGGGCGGGTATGCCGAGGGCGAGGGCGAGCGAGGCGGCCAGCGCGGCCGGCCACCAGAGCCGCCGACGGGAGGACGCCCGGGGCGCCCCGCCGTCCTCCTCCGCGGGGGTCACCGCGTCCGCGGTCACATCGACCCCATGGTGCAGGACGCGCCCGGCTCCTGGGTCTGCTGGCCCTGCACGTACTTGGTGAAGAAGGCGTTCACCCGGGGGTCACTGGCGCTGTCCACGACCAGCTGGGTGCTCCAGGCGTTGAGGGTGATGGTGCCCTTCTCGTCCGGGTACGGGCTCATCAGCGAGTACGGGGTGGCCTTCACCTTGTCGGAGAGGGTCTTGATGTCGTCGGGGGTGGCCTTGCCGTTGTAGGTCACCCAGACCGCGCCGTGCTCCAGCGAGTGGACGGCGCGCTCGTTCTCGACCGGCTGGTCGTAGACGTGGCCCATGCAGTCCAGCCAGATCGCGTTGTGGTCGCCACCGACCGGCGGGGTCTGCGGGTAGGTGACCTTCTCCTTGACGTGGTTGCGGCTCAGGTCGCCGAAGGTCTGCACGCCGTCGATCGGCGCGCTGGCGGCGACCTCCTTGGCCTTCTTGTCCTTGTTGGCGTCCATCACGATCCAGGTGCCGGTGGCGATCGCACCGATCACCAGGACGCCGACGACCACCGAGGCGATGATCTTGTTGCGGCGGTCACGGCGCTGCTCGGCTGCGCGGAGCTCGGCGATCCTGGCGCGGCGGTCGAGGCCGGCCTTGCCGCCGGGCTTGTTCGACTGCTTGGAGGCGGAACCCATGTGGTGTCCTTGTCCCCGCCGCGCGCTCGTGGCGCGGCGGTCTGAAGAGGGGGGCGGAGGGGCGGATCCGTCGGTGGCGCCCGTCCTGCCGGCCGCTCGGGCGGGCAGGGTGGGAGGACCGGCGGTGGGTTCCGCTCAGGACCGGTGTACTTGGAGTTCGTGCAGGTCGGGCGCCGGGTGCGGACCGTCCAGCAGCCCGGTCGGCACCACCCGGGGCAGGGCCTCGGGGAGTTCGGTGCCGGGCGTCATGGCGGGCTGGGGATGCGGCGGCGGGTTGGGCAGCTGGGCGTCCTGCCCGCAGTACGGGTGGCCGGAGCAGCCGTTGTCGCGGTGCGGCGGCTCGCCGTCGGCGGAGCACAGCGTCCGGTGCCGCGGACCCTCGGCGTGCCGGCCGTCGGTGCGGGGCCGGTCGGTGCGCGGGCCCGCGTGGTGCGGCGGGGCGCCGTCCGGTCCTTCCGCGGTGGGACCGGTCGCGGTGGTCGCCGGGGCGGTCGGGACCGGTGCGGAGCGGTCGGCCGCCGTGGCCTGGCCCGCGCACGGCAGCGCCGTCAGCAGCCCGACCAGCAGCAGGACCAACAGCGCACCCACCGGGCGGCCCGCGAGTACGGCCCTCCCCGGTCGGGGCGAACTGGGGGCCGACGCGGTCATGCGCACATTTAATCAGCCGAACGAGTGAAGCGATGCCCCTCCTCGGACCCCATTTTCGGCACCCGACGGGGGCGAACACCCCGTAAACACCCTGGCCGGGGCAGTTCCGGCAAGCGCGGACGGAACGGAACCCGAACGCGGGGCAAATCCGGTGACCCAGATCATCCGATCAGTGCACGGTTTGTCGCCGAAAGCCGGACAGGGTCGTTTGCACTTGGAGACAATGACGCGAGTCCGGCCCCGCCGGGGGCGGCGCGACCACGGACCGACCAGGAGCCGCCAGATGACCACAACGGGTGCACCCGCACAGCCCCACCGGCCGGACGACAGCTGGTGGGAGACGGTCTACGAAGGGCCGGCGGGCACCCTCCCGGACACCCCGGGCGCGGCAGCGGGGGAGGGCAGTGTCGACGACTGGTTCGAGACGGCCGCCGGGCTGATCGGACCGCAGCGCACGGGCGAGCAGGCGGACGTGGCGATGGGTGCCGCGGTGGCGGCGCCGGTGGCGGCGTCGGCGGAGGTTCCGGTGGCGGCGTCGGCGGATGCGGTGGCCTCGTCGGGCGGGGACGGGCCGGCCGGTGACGCGCTGCTGGAGCGGGACAGCATCGACGACTGGTTCGACACCGCGGTCGGCGTGATCGGTCCCGAGTACACGGGCGAGCAGACGGGGACGCACAAGTTCCCGGCGCCCGCCTGGGCCGACGCCGCTCCGGAGCCGGAGCCGGCGGCGGCAGTCGAGCCCCAGCCGGAGCCCCAGCCGGAGCCGGAGCCCCAGCCGGAGCCGGAGCCCCAGCCGGAGCCGGAGCCGGAGCCGGTTGTTGAAGCTGTCCCCGAGCCCGAGCCGGCTCCGGCGCCCGTCCTGCAGAAGACGCCGGAGCCCGAGCCCGTCCCGGAGCCGGCGCCCGAGGCGCTGTCGGAGCCCGCCCCCGAACCGGTGGCCGAGCCCGAGCCCGAGCCCGCCCCCGAGCCCGGAGCCGCCCCCGCCGCGTCGCCCGCGATCCGCCCCGCCGCCCGCTCCTCGCTCGCCGCCGGCGGGCCCGCGATGCCGCACGTCGGCGAACGCCCGCCCACCTACGGCCCCGAGCCGACCACCGTGCCGGAGGCGGACCCCGGCGCGCTCGCCGCAGTCGTGCCGGACACCGTGCTGGAGGGCGCCCAGTACGGCAGCGCGATCCTGCGCGCCGCCTCCGTCCGCGGCGACTCCGCCCGCTACCGGGGGGAGCCCCGGCGGGACACGCTGCTGGTGACCAGGTTCGGCGAGGCCCCCGACGGGCTGCTGCTGGCCGCGATCGGGGGCTTCGACCGGGCCGACGGCGACGAGGCGGCCCCCGAGGCCGTCGCCACCGCCACGGCCGAGGCCTGCCGTCAGCTCGCCGGTGCGATCGGACGGAGCCGGGCCGGGCTGGCCGCCGACCTGCGGTCCGGCGCGCGCGACCGGCTCCGGTACGGCCTGCAGCGCCTCGCCACCAGCGCCGCCGCCCCGCTGCGGGCGCTCGCGCCCCGGCCGGAGGAGGAGGGCGCGTCGTCCCCCGCCGTGCTGCACTGCCTGCTGGTCTCGCTCGATCCGGCGGCCTCCTACCGGGTGGCCTTCGGGGTCGGTCCGGGCGGGCTCTACCTGCTGCGCTCCGGCCACTGGATCGACGCGTACGCGGCGCGGCTGCTGCACCACCCGGACGGCCAGCCGCCGGTCCCGGACGCCCCGGTGGCGGAGCCGCGGCCGTTCCGGTTCCGGATGGTCCCGGCGACGCCGGGCGACATCCTGCTGCTCTGCACCCCGGGCCTGGCCCGGCCGATCGCGGAGGAGCCGGCCGTCGCCCACTTCCTGTCCACCCACTGGGCGCACCCGCACCCGCCGGGCACCGTGGACTTCCTCCGCCAGGTGCAGGTCCGCGCCAAGGGCTACGCCGACGACCGCACGGCGGCCGCGGTCTGGACCGAGTGAGGGCCCGGCCCCAGGGGCAGGCGATGTGAAGGCCCGGCGATGTGAAGGCCCGGGACGCGGGGCCCGGTGGCGTGATGGGCCGTCAGCCCTCGGCGCCGAGCAGCGCGCCGCAGGCCGACTCGGCCAGTGCCAGGGCCCGGGTGCGCCGGGCGCCGGGGAGGCCGAGGGCCACTGGGACGGCGAGGCCGTCGAGCAGGGCGCGGATCTGGGCGGCGCGCTCGGCGGCGGCGCCGGGGGTGAAGCGGCCGGAGGCGGCGCCCTCGTCGAGCAGGGCGACGAGGTCGGCGTCCCACGGGGCCTCGATCTCCAGCTGTCCCTGCCGGAGCTCCTCACTGGCGGGGGAGCGGCCCCACACCTCGACCCAGAGGATCCAGCGCGGGTCGCCGGGGCCCTCGGGCAGGTAGAGGCGGGTGTAGTCGGAGAGCCGGTCCCGGACGTCGCGGCCGCCGTCGGACAGGGCGGCGTGGCGGCGGCTGCCGAGCTGGTCCTCGCTCCAGCGCAGCGTCTCCAGCAGCAGCTGGTCCTTGCTGCCGAAGTAGTAGAGCAGGTGCCCGGCGCTCATCTGGAGCTGCTTGCCGAGGCCCGCCATGGTGAGCTTCGCGAGCCCGTGTTCGGCGATCGCGGTACGCGCGGTGGCGAAGACCTCCTCGCGGGGGCGCGCCGGGCGGCGCGGGCGGGGGTCCGCCATCTGCTGTTCTCCTCTGTGCCGCTGGGGACCAACACGGTACTGGCCGGGCCCGTGCGGCCGCCCACGGAGGTGGCGGCCGGCCGGGCCCGGCCGGTCAGGCCCGTACGGGTCAGGCCTGCGGCTGCTGCTGGGTGATGCAGTGGATGCCGCCCCCGTTGGCGAAGATCTCGCGGGCGTCGACCAGCTCGACGGTCCGGCCCGGGTAGGCCTTCTCCAGGATGGCCTTGGCCTCCTGGTCGCGCGGGTCGGCGAAGGCGCAGAGGATCACGGCGCCGTTGGCCACGTAGTGGTTGATGTAGGAGTAGTCGACCGGCTCGTCCTCCTCGTCCAGCAGGACGGTGGGGGCGGGCAGTTCGATCACCTCCAGGGCGCGGCCCCGGGCGTCGGTGGAGGCGCGCAGGATCGCCACCAGTTCCTTGCACACCTCGTGGTCCGGGTGGGCCGGGTCCGGCTGGACGTGGGCGACCACGACGCCCGGGCGGACGAAGGAGGCGACGATGTCGATGTGGCCGCGGGTGCCGAACTCGTCGTAGTCGCGGGTGAGTCCGCGCGGCAGCCAGATCGCCTTGGTGGTGCCGAGGAAGGCGTGCAGCTCGGCCTCGACCTCCTCGCGGGTCCAGTCGGAGTTCCGGCCCTCGCCGAGCTGGACGGTGTCGGTGACGAGCACGGTGCCCTCGCCGTCGACGTGGATGCCGCCGCCCTCGTTGATCAGCCGGGACGCGAAGCGCTGTACGCCGGTCAGCTCGCTGATGTGCTCGGCGATGTGCTGGTCGTTGTCCCAGCGGGCCCAGCCCTGGGCGCCCCAGCCGTTGAAGATCCAGTCGGCGGCGGCCAGGCCGCCCTTGCCGTCGATCAGGAAGGACGGGCCGATGTCGCGCATCCACGCGTCGTCCAGCGGGCGCTCGACGATCTCGACCTGCTCGGCGACGTACTTGCGGGCCTCCTCGGTCTCGCCGGTGTTGACCACCAGGGTGACCGGCTCGTACCGGACGATCGTGTTGGCGACCGCGGCCCAGGCCTCGCGGCCGGCGTGCAGGTGCTCGGCGCTGTCGAAGGTCGGGTTGGCGGTCGGGAAGGCCATCCAGGTGCGGTCGTGCGGGTGCCACTCGGCGGGCATCCGGTAGCCGAGCGAGGCGGGGGTGGGGGTGGTCATCGCGGTGTCCTAGCGGGGAGGTGAGGGCGGGTCAGAGGAAGTAGAGGCGGCTGAGCGAGACGCTCTCGGCCGGTTCGGAGCGCAGCGGTTCGCCGTCCAGTGAGACCAGGCCGGTCTCGGTGACCTCGACGTGGCCGATCCGGGCGTTGCGCACCATGTCGCCGGGGCCGATGCCGCGGGTGTTGCGGACGCCGACGCGGCGGCGGCGGGTCGGCATGCCGTCGGCGGGGCGGTCCAGGTAGGCGCCGTCGGCGGCGGCCTGGGCGACGAAGGCGACGGAGATGTCGGCGGCGGTGGCGCCGTGGGCGCCGAACTGGGGGCCGAGGACGAGGGGTTCGCAGCGGTCGGTGGAGGCGTTGGGGTCGCCGACGACGCCGTAGGCGGGGAAGCCGGCCTTGAGGACGAGTTGGGGTTTGGCGCCGAAGTGGTCGGGGCGCCAGAGCACGATGTCGGCGAGTTTGCCGACCTCGATCGAGCCGACCTCGTGGGCGAGGCCGTGGGCGATGGCGGGGTTGATGGTGAGCTTGGCGATGTAGCGCAGGACGCGTTCGTTGTCGTCGCCGGACTCGGTGGTGCCGTAGGAGCCGGTGCCGTCCAGCGGGCCGAGTTCGGTCTTCATCTTGCCGGCCATGGCGAAGGTGCGGCGCACGGTCTCGCCGGCGCGGCCCATGCCCTGGGCGTCGGAGGAGGTGATGCCGATGACGCCGAGGTCGTGCAGGACGTCCTCGGCGCCCATGGTGCCGGCGCGGATGCGGTCCCGGGCCATGGCGGCGTCGCCGGGCAGGTCGACCTTGAGGTCGTGCGCGGAGACGATCATGCCGAAGTGCTCACCGAGGGCGTCGCGGCCGAAGGGGAGGGTGGGGTTGGTGGAGGAGCCGATGACGTTGGGGACGCCGGCCATCTTGAGGACGTTGGGGACGTGTCCGCCGCCGCAGCCCTCGATGTGGAAGGCGTGGATGGTGCGGCCTTCGAGGACCTTGAGGGTGTCCTCGACGGAGAGGCACTCGTTGAGGCCGTCGGTGTGGAGGGCGACCTGGACGTCGTACTCCTCGGCGACGCGCAGGGCGGTGTCCAGGGCGCGGGTGTGGGCGCCCATGTCCTCGTGGACCTTGAAGCCGGAGGCGCCGCCCTCGGCGAGGGCCTCGACCAGGGGGGCGGGGTCGGAGGACGAGCCGCGGCCGAGGAAGCCGATGTTGACCGGCCAGGCGTCGAAGGCGTTGAAGGCGTGGCGAAGGGCCCAGGGGGAGTTGACACCGACGCCCCAGACCGGGCCGAACTCCTGGCCGATGATCGTGGTGACGCCGGAGGCGAGCGAGGCCTCCATGATCCGGGGGGAGAGCAGGTGGACGTGGGTGTCGATGGCGCCGGCGGTGGCGATCATCCCCTCGCCGGAGACGATCGTGGTGCCGGTGCCGACGACCACGTCGACGCCGTCGAGGGTGTCGGGGTTGCCGGCCCGGCCGATGGCGGCGATCCGGCCGTCGATCAGGCCGATCGAGGTCTTGCGGATGCCCTGGACGGCGTCGATGACCAGCACGTTGCTGATCACCACGTCGCAGGTGTCGCGGACGGCGGCGGGCTTGAGGTGCAGGCCGTCGCGGGCGGTCTTGCCGAAGCCGGCCAGGAACTCGTCGCCGGGTGCCTGGGAGTCCGACTCCACCCGCACGATCAGCCCGGAGTCGCCCAGCCGGATCCGGTCCCCGGCCCGCGGCCCGTGCACGGAGATGTAGTCATGGGGAGTGATCGCGGTCACGACGGGACCTCCGCGTCGTCGAAGCTGGTGAGGTAGCCGGTCGCGCGGGCCTTCGCCAGCGCGGCCTCCTTGGCACCGGGTGCGTCCAGCGGGCCGTCCACCAGGCCGGCGAAGCCGATCGCGACCCGCGCGCCGCCGATCGGCACCAGGCCGACCTCGACGGTGGCGCCCGGGTCGAAGCGGACCGAGGAGCCGGCCGGCACCGCGAGGTGGGTGCCGTAGGCGGCGGCGCGGTCGAAGGCCAGCCGCGGGTTGGCCTCGAAGAAGTGGAAGTGCGAGGTGACCGAGATCGGCACCTCGGAGGTGTTGTGGACGGGCAGGACGACCGTCTCCTCCACCGGGTCGTAGCCGGTGCCCTCGCCGATCAGCGCGCCGCCGGGGGCCTCGTCGCCGAGCGAACCGGCGCCCTTGAACGGGTCGTTGACCACGGCCAGCCGGGTGCCGTCCTCGAAGACCGCCTCGACCTGGACGACGGTCACCACGTCGGGGACGCCGGGCAGGACGTCGTCGGCGGTCAGGACGGAGCGGCCGGCCTCGATGGCCTCGGCGAGGCGCCGGCCGTCGCGGGCGGCCTCGCAGACGGTGTCCGCGATCAGGGCGTGCGCCTCGGGGATGTTCAGGCGGACGCCTCGGGCGCGGCGGGCGCGGGCCAGCTCGGCTGCTGTGAAGATCAGCAGCCGGTCCCGCTCGGTGGGGGTCAGTCGCACGGTTCCTCGCTCGCGGTCGCCGGGAAAGGGGGTCGATGGAGTTAGAACGGCGTTCAAACGTCTCGGGCCATTGAACCCGGACCCGGCCGCCCTGTCCAGCGTTGCCCGTCCCGGAGTGTTCGGCTCGCCGGGCGCCGCCATCGGGTCCCCGGCGCCGGTCGCGGTCCGGCGCGCGCCCGGCGTGCCTGGTGGCGCGGGGCCCGCGGGGGCTGCGCGGGCGCCCGGAACGGCGGCCGGAGGACCCGGGGGGAGTGGGCCGGCCTGGCGCTTTCGAGTGGCCGGAAGACCTCGAAAATCGGCCGGTACGCATCGCAAACCTGTCCGGCATTGTCAGTTGGATCACGGGAGCCTTCCCGTGCCCCCTTCACCTCGGGTGATCGCACGCAGACTGTTGCAAACGCCGAAAGCTGGGCATGAGGATGATGGTCAGAACGAGGGGGCCACCTGGTCGGCGGGGGGACCGGCTTTGTAGGTCCCGGATTGAGGGCGGGGGCATGTGTTGATGGACGGTCAGTCGCGATTCCCGCGGCAGCGGACGGGTTCGGGGGACGTTTTCCGTCCGCGGGCCCAGGGGGGTACGCCGGGTCTCCCCGGCGCGGCCGGCACCGCCGGTCCGGCCGGTGCGGCCGGTGCCGCCGGCCAGACCGGCCGGACCGGCCAGGCCGGTGCGACCGGGACGGCCGGCGCGGGGGGCCAGGCACAGGCGGCCGGCGCCCCGGCACCGGGCTGCGCCCTGCACCGCCGGCTCCACCTGGCACTCGACCCGGCCGACCTGGTCGCGGTCGGCGCGGTCCGCCACCGGCTGCGCTCGGCGCTCAGCCGCTGGGGGGTGCCGGAGCTGGCCGACACGGCCGAGCTGCTCTCCTCCGAGCTGGTCACCAACGCCCTGCTGCACACCGGCCAGGGCGCGGTCTTCGAGGCGGTGCTCGGGGCCGACCTGCGGCTGCGGATCGAGGTGCAGGACAGCGCCGCCCGGCTGCCGGGCCGCCGCCGCGACCCGGACGCGGAGTACGCCACGTCGGGGCGCGGGCTGATGCTGGTCGAGGCGCTGGCCGACGACTGGGGGGTCCAGCTGCGGGGCGACGGCAAGGTCACCTGGTTCGAGCTGGTCACGTCCTAGGGCCGGGCCGCGAGCTCCGAGCGCTGGGCCTCGGGCCTCGGGCCCTGGGGCGGAGTGCCCGGAAGGCCCGGAATTTCGGCTCGTTCGCCGACGAACCTGGCGTCGACGGGCCGCCCGGACGGAAGATTTCCGGCCCGTTGCCATTGCCGCTCGGCCGAACATTGGCCAGGATGGTGGGAATGTGTGCCCACGTGCGCGAAGCAGCGGGGAAAGCTCACCTCGACTGACCACCGCAGGTCGGCACCGCCCGATCCAGCACACCCATCACATCGCCACGCGGTCCGGCCGGACGACCGGCGCGGACCCGCCACGGCAGCGGCAGGAGCAGTATGCCCACAGAGCCCGAGTCCCCGGGGCCGGCGCTTCCTCCCGGCTCGTCCACGGCCGGGGCGGGGCGGGTGAGACCCCCTGCCCAGGCGGTGCGCCGGCACGCGCTGCGGTCGGCGCCGGGTCTGGCGGCCGGGCGGCTGGCGCCGATGCTCTCGGGCGGCCTGCCGGTCGCCTCGGGCGACTCCACGCCGGACTGGCTGGAGCCGGCGATGGCCGCCAACGGCATCGGCTCCTTCGACTGGGACATCCGCCGCGACGTCCTGGAGGGCGACCAGCGGGCCTGCACGATCGTCGGCCTGGACGGTGCGGACAAGAACGACTTCGACCGGACCTCGGCCTCCTTCCTGGCCCTGCTGCACCCCGAGGACGCGCCCGTGGTGCGCCGCCGGGTCGAGCGCGCGGTGGCCGAGCTCGGCCAGTGCGGCGCCTACTACCGCACGGTCGGGCCGAACGGGACGATGCGCGCGGTCCGCTTCCGCGGCCGGGTCCTCGCAGACGCGTTCGGCCGTGCCTCCCGGATGGTCGGCTTCGTCTGGGACGCCACCGTCGAGCTGCACAAACGCGACCGCGCCGACCGGATGGCCCTGCTGCGCGAGGAGCGCTCGCGGTTCATCAAGGAGGCCGCCCGGGCCCTCTCCGAGGCCGTCACCGTGCGCGACGTCGCCCGGGTCTTCACCGAGCTGCCGCTGCCCGGACTGCCGCCGGACGGCCTGGTGCTGGCCTCCTTCGAGGCCGGCCGGGTGCAGATCCTCGGCGCCACCGGCTACCGGCCGGAGGAGCTCGCCTTCTGGGACCGCTCGGTGCTGCCCCCCGCCCACCCCGCGGCCGAGGCGCTGCGCAACCGCGCCCCGGTCTTCATCGCCAGCCGCGAGGAGTACCACGAGCGCCTCCCCGAGGTGTGGACGCCGAACAGCCGCACCGGCCGCTCCTCCTGGGCCTTCCTGCCGCTGGTGGCCAGCGGGCGGGCGATCGGCGTCTGTCTGGTCAGCTTCGACGACGACCGCGAGCTCGACGCGGACGAGCGCACCCTGCTCTCCACCCTGGGCGGCCTGGTCGCGCAGTCGCTGGCCCGGGCCCGCCTGCACGACGCCGAGCACGAGCTGGCGGCCGGTCTGCAGCGGGTGATGCTGCCGCGCACCGTCCCCTCGGTGCCGGGCGTCACCACCGCCGTCCGCTACCTCGCGGCCGGCTCCGGCCTGCAGATCGGCGGCGACTGGTACGACGTGGTGCCGCTGCCCGGCGGGCACGTCGGGCTGGTGATCGGCGACGTCCAGGGGCACGACGTGCACGCCGCCGGGATCATGGGCCAGCTGCGGATCGCGCTGCGCGCCTATGCCGCCGAGGGCCACCCGCCGGCCGCCGTGATGGCCCGGGCCTCGCGCTTCCTCGCCGACCTGGACACCGACCACTTCGCCACCTGCACCTACGCCGAGGTGAACGTCGACTACGGCGTGGTCTACGCCGTACGGGCCGGCCACCTGGACCCGGTGGTCCGCCGCGCCGACGGCTCCACCACCGTGGTGCCGGTCGCCGGCGGGCTGCCGCTGGGCATCGCCCCGGACGAGGAGTACCGCGTCACCCGGTTCAGCCTGGACCCCGGCGAGACGGTGGTGCTCTGCACCGACGGCCTGGTCGAGGCCCGCGGCATGGACCTCGACGAGGGCATCGCCCGGCTCACCACGGTGCTCTCCCACCCGCTCGCCGCCCGCGACGAGGGCGGCCGCGACCCGCTGGAGGACCTCGCCGACCGGATCGCCTCCCAGGCGGCCGACTCCAGCGAGCGCGAGGACGACATAGCGCTGCTGCTGCTCCGCTGGGACGGCCCGGAGGGCGGCCTGGCCGCCCAGCAACTGCGCCGCCGGATCGGCCAGGCCGACCTCGCCCGGATCGCCGAGGTGCGGGCCGAGCTGCGCGACGCGCTGCGCCGCTGGGGCGTGGCCGAGCTGATCGACACCGCCGAGCTGCTCTCCTCCGAGCTGGTCACCAACGCGATCCGGCACACCGACCGGGACGCCATGTTCACCGCCCGGCTCTACCGGGAGGCGGACGGCGACGGTGAGGGCGGCCGGGCCCGGCTGCGGGTCGAGGTGGAGGACGAGTCCGACCTCTGGCCGACCCGCCGGACGCCGGGGGAGCAGGCCTCCTCCGGTCGCGGGCTGATGCTGGTCGAGGCGCTGGCGGACGGCTGGGGCGTGGAGCCGCGCGGCTCGGGCAAGCGGATGTGGTTCGAGCTCACGGCCACACCCGCCGCCTGACCGGCCCCGGCGGCCCGGCTCAGCCGAACTGCTGCTCCAGGTCCTTCAGCTTGCGCTCCAGCGAGTCGAGCCGGGGGAGCGCCACGGTGTCCTCCTCCATGGTGAGGTCGATGGTGCGCCGCTCCGGACGGGCCGGCAGCCCGGGCTGCGCCACCGCGCCCTCGGCGGGCACCGGCGGCTCGACGGCGGGCCGCTCCGCCGCCGGGCCGCCGGCTATCGCGGGCTCCTGGCCGGACTCCAGCTGCCGGGTCGCGCCGCGCTGGCGCCAGACGCTGTTGGTGCGGTTGATGGCGCGGATCTCGGCCCGCTCGCGGCGCCCGGCCAGCCTGCGGCGCTCCTTCTCCCGGACCCGCTCCCGCTTGTCCTCGCGGACCTCGTCGACCGCCTCGTCCAGGCTGCGGACGCCCTCCAGGAGCATCAGCGACCAGGCCGCGTAGGTCTCGCGCGGGGCGCGCAGCCAGCGGACGATCCGGATCTGCGGCAGCGGGCGGGGGACGAGCCCCTGCTCCCGCAGCGCGGCCCGGCGGGTCTGCTTGAGCGCGCGGTCGAACAGCACGGCCGCCGAGAGCGACATCCCCGCGAAGAACTGCGGGGCGCCGGCGTGGCCGAAGCCGCGCGGCGCGTGCACCCAGTTGAACCAGGCCGAGGCGCCGGCGAACAGCCAGACCAGCAGGCGCGAGCCGAGTGCGGCGTCGCCGTGGCTGGCCTCCCGGACGGCGAGCACGGAGCAGAACATCGCCGCCCCGTCGAGGCCGAACGGGACGAGGTACTCCCAGCCCCCGGAGAGGCTGAGGTTCTGCACCCCGAAGCCGACCAGGCCGTGGAACGAGAGTGCGGCCGCGACCGCGGCGCAGCAGAACAGCAGCGTGTACGAGGCCGCGCCGTACAGGGACTCCTTGTGGCGGCGGCGCTCCTCGGAGCGCTCCCAGGAATCCGCGCCGCCCGATCCGGTGGTGCCTCCACGGCCCCGGGCCAGGGCGACCAGGAGGGCGGTGACCAGCAGCACCGCAACGCCGGTGACGGCCCAACCGAGCGGTATGTCGGACAATTTCATCGCCTGCACCAGCCTCGCTTTCCTGCGTCGTGATGGCGGGGACCATCATGGCGGATGCTCGGCTCCCGAATGGCTGATTCTCCGTCAATGCGCTGGGGAGGGGGATTTCTGATGTGGGAGAAGTCGCATTGTCTGACAATTTAGGGACGGCAATTCGCCGGAATTCCGGGCCCGACGGGTCCGCCCGGGAGCGGAATCCGGTCAACCTCGCGTGACACGGGGGCAGCCGCCGCACATCGCCTCGGGTCGGACGGTGTAAACGAGGCAGCAGCTGGCCCGGGCGCGCTCCGGTACGGCGGTGTCCGGGCAGGCCGGGGCGTCCTGGCGGTTGGGGGCGCCCGGATGCGCGGGTGCGTCCGGCGGGGCCGGGGCGAAGCCCGCGCCGGGCGTGAACGGCGCGACCGACGGGCGCGGCGCGGACGGCGCGCCCTCCGGGCACGCCGCAGGCTCCGGCGCGAGCAGCGCCGCGAGCTCGCTGCGGGCCCGCTCCTCCTCGCCGAGCAGCCCGCCGACGTACCAGAGACCCTCCACCGCCGCGTCCGTCGCCATCGCCCAGAGCGTGCGCGGGCCGCGCCGCACCTCCGGGCGGAACGCGGCCAGCACCGGGGTCAGGAAGTCGGCCAGCGCCGTGCGCAGCCCGGCGGCGAGCGCGGGCTCGTCGGCGGCCGGGCGGGCGCCGGGCCGGCCGGCCGCCGGGTCGTCGGACAGGCAGTGGAAGGCGCCCGGGCGGGCCGTCAGCTCACCGGTGCGGCGGCGGACCGAGACGTCCCCGGGCGTCAGCAGCGGCACCCGGCGCTCCAGGAACCACGGCAGGGTGAACAGCAGCGAGACGGCCCAGGTGAGCCGGTGCAGGCCGAAGCCGGCCGCCACGTCGGGGCGCAGCGGCCGCCCGTACTGGGCCAGGGCCTGGCGGGCGTCGTGGGCGATCAGTTCGCGCAGCGCCTCCGGGCGGGAGACCAGGTCGGTGCCGGTGAGCCAGCCGTTGCCGGTGCGCGGGGGCGCGCAGTGCACCCGGAGGGCGGGGAACAGCTCGCCGAGCCGGCGGTAGCTCGCGGCGCAGGGCTGCGGGAGGCCGGGCGCGGTGGCCGCGGCGGGTGAGGCTGCCGCGGCGGGTACGGGCGCCACGGCGGGTGCAGAGGGTGCGTCGGGTGCGGGGTCCCGCGGTGTGCGGCCGGGCCGGGTGCTGCTCACGGTCATGGTGCGGGCCCCATCGGGTCGACCGGAACCCGTACCGGTCCGTCCGGCCCGTCCCGGGTGCGGGCGGTGGGCACCCGTGGCCGGGCCCGGCCGGCCGGGGCATGGCGGAGCCCGGGAACGGCAAGGCGAACCCGGCCGAGGCACTGCTCTCCTCGGCCAGGTTAGCCTCACCTTAGCTGATGGTTCCCCGTGCCTCCCGCCCGATGCGTCCGTCCGGGGGAGCGCCCGGCGTGCGCGCCGCGCCCAGCTGGCGCGCGAGCCAGACCGGAACGCCTCCGAGCGCCTGCACCAGCCGCGCCGCCTCGGCCCGCATCCGAGCGGCCTCGTCCGGGGCGGAGACCTCGGCCAGGGCCGCCAGCGCGGGCGCGACCCCGACCGTGAAGCCGAGCTGTTCGCGCAACCGCAGCGAGGCGTCGAACCCCTCCCTGGCCCGGTCGCGGTCCCCGGCCGCCTGGGCCAGCGCGGCCAGGTGGCGCCAGGTGTAGGAGCGCAGCAGCTCGTCCCCGCGTTCGCCGGCGCCCTCGTGGGCCCGGCGGTAGGCGATCCAGGCCGCCGTCCGGTCGTGCAGCAGGTTCTCCGCGACCAGGCCGCGGCGGAAGTCCAGCAGCGGCCGGCCGGGTGCGTCCGGCGGCAGCAGCGCGGAGGTCCGGCCGAGCGCCGCCTGGGCCTCGTCGAGCCGGTCGCGTGCGCCGAGCACGCTGGCGACGTACGCCAGGAACCCGCGGGCGCAGGCGGCGGCCGCGCGCTCCTCCGGCCCGGTGGCCAGGGCCTCGGCCAGGCGCAGCGCCTGCTCCGCGGCGGTCCAGTGGGCGGCGGTGAACAGGCACTGCTCGATGAGGAGTTCGGCCCGGCCGAGGGCGGCGGTCGGATCGCGCTCGGCGGCCGGCCGTAACAGTTCGGCGGCCTCCTGCCAGCACGCCCGGGACCGCAGCCGCCACACGGTGTCCCCCGGCCCCTGGGGCGCCGCCCGCCCGCGCCCGTCCGGTCCGGACCGGTCCCGCCCGAATTCGTCCTGCCCGCGCCCGTCCTGTCCGGTCCGGCCGTCCGGGTCCCATCCGTGCTCCGACAACGCCACCTCCTTGTGTGCGCCATCCAGCAGGACGCGGACCCAAGGACCGCGCCGTGGCGGCAATTCAACACGGGGGTGAGCTTGTGCACCAGATCACGAGCGCAGGTTGTTGCGCCCGGCGGCGGAATGATCTATTGGGCGGCGGGGGCCGACGCCCTGGGGTCAGGACGTCCAGCCGGTCTCCATCAGGGCCTCGGCGGCGCCGTTGGCGGGCTGCGGGACACCGGCCAGATCCAGGCTGAACAGGGCGACCAGCAGCTGCTCGCCGCGCACGGTGGCCTGGTGGGAGTAGCCGGCCAGGGTGAACATCGCGGCCGCCATCTCCTCGGCGTGCAGGGTCTGCAGCCAGAGGCACTCCACCGACTTCACGTCGGCGGGCTCGGTCCAGGTGTCCACCTGGGCGACCATGCGACTACCCAACAGGGTGACTCCGTCGCGCTCCTGTGCCTCCGTCAGCTCCAGGTCGTCGAAGCCGAGCCACTCCAGGTAGCGGGCGGCGGTGAACACCGCGTCCTGCGAGGTGCGCACCGGGTGCGGACGGAACGGCGCCCGCCGGCGCCACGGCGTGGCCGCGGCGCCGGACCCGCCGGACCCGCCGGACCCGCCGGACCCGCCGGGCGGGGCGGGGACGGGGGCGTTCAACGGGTGGGCGGGGTGCGGGCGGGAGGGCTGCGGCCCGGCGGTGCCGAGCGGGGCGGCGGCGCCGAGCTGTCCGGTGGTGCCGCCGCCGAGGCGGGTGGTGCGGTCCACCGGCAGCCGGACGGTGGCGCCGCAGTTGCAGGTGAACTCGGGCTGCGGCCACTGGTCGGAGCGGCCGCAGTGCGGGCAGCGCATGTTCAGCCAGGAGTCCTCCCAGGAGCGGAACCGCACCTGCACCGGCACGCCGCCGCGCAGCAGCGGCACCTTGAGCGAGGCGCCGCAGGGGCAAGGCAGCGACGGCGGCTCGTACAGGTGCTCGCGGCGGCAGGCGGGGCAGCGGATCGCCCGGGCGCCGGCGGCCGGTCCCGGTCCGTACTGTGCGGAGTCGCGGCCGGTGAAGTCGTCGGGCAGTCCGGACATCGCGAGCACCGTCCGTTCGAGTCGGGGTGGAAGGACGTGACCCATGCTCCCCGAAACCCGGGAGTAGCGGCGCGGAATGGGGCAATCCTCAGGGACAGATCAGGGGTGTGCGGCCGATTCCTCCCCGGAGAGGAGGAGACCGGGGCACATCGAACGGGGGAGCGGGCGCCGGTCGGCCCGCCGTCCGGTTCAGCCCGCCGACCAGCGCGCCAGGTCGGCGGGGGTGTCGAGGTCGTCCGGGACGGCGACATCGGCGCACTCGACCAGCGCGATCTCGGCGGCATGCGCTGCCAGGAGCGCCCGCGCGCCGGAGTCACCGGTGGCGCCCGCCGCCGCCTCCGCGAAGTGCCGGGCGCCGATCAGCACCGGGTGCCCCCGCCGCCCGCCGTACGCGGCCGCGGCCAGCTCGGCGCCCGCCCGGTGCGCGGCCAGCAGCCGGGCCACCGCGGCCGGGGTGACGCCGGGCGTGTCCACCAGCATCACCAGTGCGGCCGAGGCCTCCGGCGGCAGGGCGGCCAGCCCGGCCCGCAGCGAGGAGCCCATGCCGCCGGCCCAGTCCGGGTTGGCGACCAGCCGGCAGCCCGGCAGGTGCGCGGTGGAGCGGACCTGCTCGCGGGCGGCGCCCAGCACGACCGTCACCGTCGCGCAGCCGCCGGCCCGGACCACCGCCACGGCGTGCTCCACCAGCGGCCGGCCGTCGTACCGCACCAGCGCCTTGGGGCGCCCGCCGAGCCGGCGTCCGCCGCCGGCGGCGAGCACGAGGGCGGCCACCGGCGCGGTGTCGGCGGCGTTGGCGGCGGGGTCGGGCCGGTCACTGCTCTGCATGGGCCCAGCCTGCCCGGCCGGTCCGCCCGGCGCAGCCGTACGAAGCCACAGTTGGACGAATGCACAAGGCAAACCCGCAGGTAGCGGCGGTCCCCCGGTGGTTCGGCCGCTGGATCTCCGGGCCGACTGCCCCTGTACTGAGGTGATGAACACCGCACCGCGCCCGCTGCTGGACCGCTTCGGCAGGGTCCACACCGACCTGCGGGTCTCGCTCACCGACCGCTGCAACCTGCGCTGCACCTACTGCATGCCGGCGGAGGGCCTCGACTGGCTCCCCAAGGCCGAGGTGCTCGGCGACGACGAGGTGGTCCGGCTGGTGCGGATCGCCGTCCAGCGGCTGGGCATCGCCGCGGTCCGGCTGACCGGCGGCGAACCGCTGTTGCGGCGCGGCCTGCCGGACCTGGTCGGCCGGATCACCGCGCTCGGCCCCGAGGTCTCGCTGACCACCAACGGCATCGGGCTGGCCCGGACGGCCGCGGCGCTCAAGGCGGCCGGGCTGCACCGGGTGAACGTCAGCCTGGACACCCTGCGCCCCGAGCGGTACGCGGAGATCACCCGCCGGGACCGGATCGCCGACGTCTTCGCCGGCCTGGCCGCCGCGCAGGCCGCCGGCCTCGCGCCGGTGAAGGTGAACGCGGTGCCGGTCCGCGGGGTCAACGACGACGAGCTCGTCCCGCTGGTCGAGTTCGCCGCCGAGCACGGCTACCGGATGCGGTTCATCGAGTCCATGCCGCTGGACGCCCAGGGCGCCTGGGACCGGGGCCGGATGATCACCGCCGACGAGATCCTCGACGTGCTCGGCGCCCGGTGGGACCTCGTCCCGGTCGGCCGGCACGGGAACGCCCCCGCCGAGGAGTGGCGGATCGCCGGCACCGACACCGCGATCGGCGTGATCGCCTCCGTCACCCGCCCGTTCTGCGGGGGCTGCGACCGCGTCCGGCTCACCGCCGACGGCCAGCTGCGCAACTGCCTGTTCGCGGCGGAGGAGTCCGACCTGCGCGCGCTGCTGCGCGGCGGTGCCGACGACGACCGGATCGAGCAGGCCTGGCGCGCCACCATCGCCCGCAAGGGCCCCGGGCACGACATCAACTCGGCCGGCTTCGTCCAGCCGGACCGGCCGATGTCGGCGATCGGCGGGTAGGGCCCGGAGGCGGCCCGGGCCCTCACGGCGGTCGGCGGCGGGCCCGGCGCCGCGCCGCGGGGTGGCTCGCGCCGCCGCGCGGCGGTGCACGGCAGGGTACGGCGGGGTACGGCGGGGCGCCGGGTGTGAGCTTCGACATGCTCGAACGCACCGCGTTGCGCCGCCTTGACGCGGTGTGGGGCGGCTGGTCTGCTGGTTCGCCGTCAGCCGCCCCCCACTCCGGGAGTCCTCCGTGCCCGCCCGCCGAACCGCCGCGTCCGCCGCCGCCGTCTTCCTGATATCCACCGTGGCGCTGGCCGGTTGCTCCGGCGGCGGCGCCAAGAAGTCCGCCGCGGACGCCGCGGCACCCGCCGGTGCCACCGGCACCAGCCCGCTGCAGAACCCCGACGGCACCAAGCCCGGTCTGGCGCCGCTGACTTCGCCGGGAGACCGGAAGGCCGGCCGGGACCTCGTCGCCAAGGTCGCCACCGCGGCCGCCGGCCCCAAGGACGGCTACGACCGCAACGAGTTCGGCCCGGCCTGGACCGACAACGTGGACGGTGTTCCGGGCGGCCACAACAACTGCGACACCCGCAACGACCTGTTGGCCCGCGACGGCCGGGCGGTCGAGCGCAAGGACGGCTCGGCCTGCGTGGTGACCGCGATGACCATCAACGACCCGTACACCGGCAAGACCGTCCAGTGGACCAAGCAGCAGGCGTCGAAGATCCAGATAGACCACGTGATGCCGCTCTCCTACGACTGGCAGATGGGCGCGTCCCGGTGGGACAAGGCCAAGCGCGTCCAGATCGCCAACGATCCGCTCAACCTCATCCCGGCCGACGGGTCGCAGAACGCCGCCAAGGGCGACTCGGGCCCGGCCGCCTGGCTGCCGGCCGATCCCGCCATCCGCTGCGCCTACGTGGTCCGCTTCGCCCAGGTCTCCCTGAAGTACCAACTCCCGGTCACCGAGGCCGACAAGAAGGCCATGCTGCAGCAGTGCGACGGGTGATGAAACGTTTCACCGTTGTCGGCCGTCAGGTGTCCGGTGCCTGCCGCCGTTGCCCTTTGCCCGCTGTGTCTGCTTTGTCCGGCCGCCCGGCGATAAGGATGTGACTTATGTGATAACCGGGTGATATTCGTGTGCGGTGCATTCGATGATCATCCGGTTCTCACGGGGAGCCCTGCCCGCCGCCGTCGCCGCCGCCCTGCTGGCCGGCTGCTCCAGCTCGTCCGGTACCACCGGCGCGGCCACCGGCACCGCCTCGCCCGCCGCCACCGCCGGCACGCCGAGCGCGGCGCCGACTCCGACCGCCACGCCCACTCCGACGCCCAAGCCCACCGGCGAGGCCGACCCGGCGCTCAAGCCGTTCTACGGCCAGCAGATCGCCTGGGCGCCCTGCGCGGACGACCCGGCGACCGACAAGGTGGACGAGTCGACGGTGCAGTGCGGCAGGCTCAGGGTCCCGCTGGACTACGCCAACCCGGCCGGCGACACCCTGGAGGTCGCCGTCGTCCGCAACCCGGCCGTCAAGCAGGACCAGCGGGTCGGCTCCCTGCTGCTCAACCCCGGCGGGCCCGGCGGCTCCGGCGTCGCCATGGTCAAGCGCAACCCCCGGCGGTTCGAGGGTCCGCTCCACGACCGCTTCGACACCATCGGCTTCGACCCGCGCGGCGTCGGCGAGACCACCCCGCTGAGCTGCCTCGACGACCGCACCCGGGACGAGTGGAGCACCACCGACGCGCCCGGCGCCGACCACGGCAAGGTCCTGGCCGACGCCTGCCAGGCCAAGTACGGCAAGGTGCTGCCCTTCGTCGGCACCCGCAACACCGCCCGCGACATGGACGTCCTGCGCGCCGCCCTCGGCGACAAGAAGCTCAACTACCTCGGCCTGTCCTACGGCACCTACCTCGGCAGCCTCTACGCCGAGGAGTTCCCGGACCGGGTCGGCCGGGTGGTGCTCGACGGCGCGGTCGACCCGTCCGTGTCGCTGGTCCAGCACAACATCGCGCAGTACGCGGCGTTCGAGCGCTCGCTCAAGGCCTTCGCCGCCGACTGCACCGGCAAGAACCCCTGCCCGCTGGGCAAGGACCCGGAGAAGGCCGCCGACAAGCTCGCCGACTTCCTCGACGGGCTCAAGGAGAAGCCGCTGACCGCCGCGAGCGGGCGCAAGCTCACCGCCAACGCGGCCTGGACCGCCGTGATCGACGGCCTCTACGGCGACGAGCAGGGCTGGGAGTCGCTGCGCAACGACATCGGGTGGGCCATGGTCCGGGACAGGGGCGACTACCTGCTCGCCCGCGCCGACGACTCCAACCACCGCGACAAGGAAGGCCGTTACTCCGTCTCCGCGGACGCCTACACCGCCATCCACTGCGCCGACGGCGCCACCGACGTCCCGACCGGCGAGGCGCTGCAGGCCGCCTACGCCGAGATGGCCGCCAAGGCCCCGCTGCTCACCCGGCACGAGCCCAGCCTCGCGGTGTTCGACCCCGACTGCCGGGCCTGGCCGTTCCGCTCCGCCGAGAAGGCGCACCCGATCGTCTCGAAGAGCGACGCCACCATCGTCGTGGTCGGCTCGACCGGCGACGCCGCGACGCCGTACGCCTCGGCCGAGAAGCTCACCGCCCAGCTCGGCAAGGCCGTGCTGCTCACCCGCGAGGGCGAGGGCCACACCGGCTACGGCTGGAGCGCCTGCATCCGCACCGCGGTGGACACCTACCTGGTGGACGGCACCGTGCCGGCCGCCGGGACGCGCTGCGCAAGCGACCCGGCTCAGTGACGCGCTGCGCCGGCGACCCGGCTCAGTGACGCGCGAGGGGCGCACCGCGGCCGGTGGCCGGGGTGCGCCCCTTCGGGGTGCGACGGGTCAGGAGGAGGGTGGCCGGCTCAGGTCGTAGAAGGTCGAGCCGCCGACCGTCTCCGCGGTGTAGTGGCTCGCCACCCACTCCTCGATCTGGGCGGTCTGCGTCTCCTGGGCCCCGCCGGCGGCGCCGGCGCCGCCCCCGCGGCGCGAGCCGCCGCCGATGAACCAGTGCACCTTGCCCTCCTTCACGTACTGCTGGAAGGCGTTCAGACTCAGCGACGGGTCGGTGCTGTTGAAGCCGCCGAGGGCCATCACCGGCTCGCCGGAGGCGAGTTGATAGCTGGCGGCGTTCTGCGAGCCGCTGGTGGCGGCGGCCCAGGTGTAGCGGTCGGCGTCCTGCCGCAGGGCGGCGGCGGCCTCGTCGCTCACCTTGGCGCCGTTCAGCAGCCCGCCGAAGCCGCCGGGGCCGCCCATCCCCTCGAAGGCCCCGCCGTTCTGGCCGGTGCCGGGGGTGCCGCCGGGGGCCTGGCCGTTCCGGCCGCCCTGGGGCATCCCGCCGCCGCGGCCGTCCGTCCGGCCCTGGCCGTTCTGGGTCCCCTGGCCGTTCTGGGCACCGCCCTGGCCGTTCGGGAAGCCCTGCCCGTTCGGGGCGCCCTGGCCGTTCGGGAAGCCCTGCCCGTTCGGGGCGCCCTGGCCGGGGACGAAGACCCGGCCGTTGACGGAGAACGCCGGCCCCTCGCCCGGCCCGCCCGCGCCGCGCGGACCGCGGCCGCCCGGGCCGAAGGAGCCGCCCTGCACCGCCGGACCGGCCGTCACGATCGAACCGGTGTGCGGCGTGTTGACGGTGTCCACCGCGTACGCCGCCGGGCCGCCGAGCGCCGCCGCCAGGCCCACCAGGCCGACCACGGTGGCGAGCCGGGTCGCCAGCCGCCCGGCCAGCAGCAGCGCCGCCGCCGCGGTCAGCCCGCCGAGCAGCACCGCCCAGCGCAGCCACGGCAGGAACTCCGCGCTGCGCCCGAGCAGCACGTAGGACCAGACCGCCGTCACGGCCAGCGTGACCGCCAGCACCGCGGCGTACGGGAGCCGCTGCCGGGCCCGCCAGAGCCCGTCGACGCCCATGCCGACCAGCGCCGCGACCGCGGGGGCCAGCGCCACCGTGTAGTACTGGTGGAAGATGCCGGACATGAAGCTGAAGGTGAGCGCGGTGCAGACGAGCCAGCCGCCCCAGACCAGGAAGGCCGCACGGGCGGTGTCCGTCCGGATGTGACGCCGGGTGGCCCAGAGGCCGACCAGCAGGAGCAGCAGCGCGGCCGGCATCAGCCAGGCGATCTGCCCGCCGATGTCCCCGTCGAACAGCCGGGTGATCCCGGTCTCGCCCCAGCCGCCCATGCCCCGGCCGGCGCCGGCCGGGGCCTCCATGCCGGCCGGCAGGCGGCCGCCGCCGCCCACACTGCCGGTCTCGTCGCCGTTGAGGCGGCCGATCCCGTTGTAGCCGAAGGTGAGCGAGAGGAAGCTGTTGTCCTGCGAGCCGCCGACGTAGGGGCGGGCCGAGGCCGGCACCAGCTCGACGATCGCCACCCACCAGCCGCCCGCGACCACCATGGCGAGTCCGGCGGCGAGCAGTTGACGCACCCGGCGCCAGAGGCCGGTCGGCGCGGCCACCAGGTAGACCAGCGCGAAGGCGGGCAGCACCAGGAAGGCCTGGAGGGTCTTGGTGAGGAAGGCCAGCCCGAACATCACACCGGTGAACACCAGCCAGCGGGTGCCCGCCGCCTCGATCGCCCGCACCAGCCCGTACGCGGCCAGGGTCAGCAGCAGGACGAGCAGCGCGTCCGGGTTGTTGAAGCGGAACATCAGCGCCGCCACCGGGGTGAGTGCCAGCGCGGTGCCCGCCAGCAGCCCGCCGAGCGGGGAGAAGCGGCGGCGCACCGTCGCGTACAGGGTGGCCACGGTGGCGACCGCCATCAGCGCCTGCGGGGCCAGCACCGACCAGGAGGAGAGGCCGAAGATCCGGGCGGCGAGCGCCATCGGCCAGAGCGAGAGCGGGGGCTTGTCGACGGTGATGAAGTTGCCGGCGTCGGAGGAGCCGTAGAAGAAGGCCTTCCAGCTCTGGCTGCCGGCCTGGGCGGCGGCCGAGTAGAAGGAGTTGGCCCAGCCGGAGGCGCTCAGGCCCCAGAGGTAGAGGACGGCGGTCGCGGCCAGCAGGGCCAGCAGGGCGGGCCTGACCCAGCGAGGGTCGTCGGCGCGGCCCCGCCAGGCGCGGGCCGGGAGGGTGCGCAGCCGGCCGGCCCAGGAGGCCGGGCCCTTGGGGCCGGCGGGCGGCAGCGGGTACTCCGGGAAGAGCGGCCCGGCGGTCGGCTCCCGGTCTTCGGGCGCGGGCTGCGGCACCTCGGGCGGCGGGTGGATCGACGCCTCGGGCCACGGTTCCCCGGCCGGCGGGGTGAAGCTGGTCGTGGTCATGGGCGCTACGCTCGGCCGCCCGGCTGAGAGGAGCGTGAGACGGGGGTATGAGCCGCCTGTGATCTCCCCGGACCCGGGTCGGGACCTCGAGTCGGGACCCCGGGTCGGACCCCGAGTCGGGCCGGCCCGGAGACGGGCTTTGGGCCCGGTTGCGAGCCCGATCGGGGCCCGGCCGCTCCCGGCTCAGGCGGCCTGCGGCATCGTCAGGTGCTTGCCCAGCCACTCCAGCGCGGGCGGGATCTCCCTGGTCCAGGTGTGGAAGTTGTGGCCGCCGGTGTCCAGGGTGATGGTGGAGAGGTTGGTCGGCGCCTTGAACGACTTCACCATGTCCTGGGTGGCCGCGTAGTTGTTCTCGTCGTACGCGGTGGCCAGCAGCAGCGAGACGGGTGCGGCCGGCTTGTTCTGCAGCCGCCAGAGCAGGTCGTTCTCCTGCTTCAGCTGCGGGCTGCCGCCGAACAGGTCGCCGGTGGTCTCGTCGATCGGCGCGGTGTAGTAGCCGGAGAGCGAGACGGCGGCCCGGTAGGCGTCCGGCTTGCGCAGGGCGAACTTGAGCGCGCAGTAACCGCCGGTGGAGTTGCCGATCACGGCGCGCGAGGCGGCGTCGGTGCCGATGCGGTACTCGCCGGCGAGCGCCTTGGGCAGGTCGCTGGTGAAGAAGGTCTCCACCTGGGGGCCGTTGGGGACGTCGACGCACTCGGTGTCCCGGTTGCCGACGAGGGTCGGGCGCATCATCACCAGGACGGTGGGCGGCAGCTTCTTCTGCTCGATCGCCTCCAGGGTGGAGGCCGGGTACTGCATCAGCGAGATCAGCTTCTCCGGCGTGCCCGGGTAGCCGGCCAGCACCAGCGCCATCGGGAACTTCTGCTTCGCGTACTCCGGCTGGAAGTACTGCGGCGGCAGGTAGACGAAGCCGTCGGTGCTCAGGCCGGTGGTGGCCCCTTTGACGTCGACCTTGTGGATCAGGCCGACGCGCTCCGGGTTGGAGCCCTGCTGCGCGTAGAACTTCTGCTCGCCGGTGATGGCGACGGCGGCGTTCGGCTGGTGGTCGACCACCGTGCCCGGCCCGCCGTTGGTGCCGAGGAGGTCGGTCCAGGAGCTGTAGAAGCCGAAGTAGCCGTTGGCGATCAGGCCCATCGCGACCAGCACCGAGATCTGGGTGGCGAGGAAGGCGCCGATCCGGCCGAGCCAGGCCTTCCAGCTCCGCCCGCCGAATCTCGGCCAGAGCCACATCGTGGCGGCGAAGACGCCGATCGCGACGATGGAGGCGATGATCTGGAGGGGGAGTCCCGTAAGCCTGAGCACCAGCCGATCGTAGTTGACGGTGGATTCCGACTTGTGCGCCCCCTCGTGCGCCCGGCATGCGCTTCCGTACGCCGCCTGTACGCCCTGTTGACCGCGTCCCACCGGCTCGGGATCATGGCGGCGGGGAATGCACGGAGCGTGCAGGAGAGATCACCGGGGGAGCGGATGAGGTCCTTCACCAAGGCCGGCCTGGCGGCCGGCACCGCGCTGCTGTTGGCAGCGTGCTCCAGCGGCGGGTCCGGGGGCTCGGACGCCTTCGGCCTGGGCCAGGGGAAGAGCGACCCGGCGACCACGGCCGCGAGCCCGACCGCCACGCGGACGCCCACACCGACGCCCACGCCGACACCGACCAAGCCGCCGTACGGCCCGGTCCTGACCGTCCAGATCGACAAGGTGAACGCCGCCCTCGGCAAGCTCAACCCGTCCGGCAGTCTCGACGCCTTCTCCACCTCCGCGGGGGAGGCCGCCACCGCCGTCCGGTCGGCCGCCAACGGCCTGGACTACGCCAACGAGCCCGCCACCGTCACCACCGCCCGGCGCCAGCTGGTGATCGCGCTCAACCAGTTGGCCACCGACCTGGACTCGGCCAAGAGCGGGATCAAGCGCAAGAGCTACTGCACGCCCGCCGCGGCGCTCGCGAAGATCGGCCAGTCCGCGGGTCTGAAGGGCATTCCGTCGGCCCTGCAGCAGATGGCGGCCGCCGGTTACCCGACGACGTACAACGCCCCGGAGACCGGCCAGTTGCAGACCCGCTCGCTGGGCAACGGGACGATGGTCCGCGAGGGCCGGCTCAAGGGCGAGGGCGTGCTCAACGTCGACAACGGCGGCAGCTCCGACGCCGTGGTCTCGCTCGCGCAGAACGGCAAGTCGATCCACTCGGTCTACGTCGGCAAGGGCAAGAAGGCGTCCATCGAGGGCGTCGAGGACGGCACCTACGACGTCTACTTCTCCGGCGGCGTCGACTGGGACCCGTCGCTCAAGACGTTCACCCAGAGCTGCGACTTCAGCAAGTTCGACGACACCATGGCCTTCGAGACCGGCCGCACCTACACCTCGTGGTCGATCACGCTGCAGCCGACGGCCGGCGGCAACGCCAAGACCAGCGACGTGGACGAGAACACCTTCCCGGAGCCGTAACCGGGCCCCGCGCCGAGCTGAGGGCGGGCTGAGCACGGGCGGGGCGCCGCCGGTCGGACCGACCGGCGACGCCCCGCCACCTGCATTCCGGGCGGGCCCCGGCCGCGGCCCCGGCCGATCCGGAAGACAGTCCCTACAGGTGGTCGGCCAGGGCCGCGTAGACCCGGCGCCAGGCGTCGGCGCCGGCCTCCGGGTCGTAGTCGGCCGGGCGGTCGGAGCAGGCGAAGCCGTGGCGGGCGCCGGGGTAGGAGACGAGCTCGTGCGGGACCTTCGCCTCGGTCAGGCGCTGCTCGGCCTGCTGCCACTCCTCGGCCGGGACGATGTGGTCCAGCTCGCCGCAGAACCCCAGCAGGAAGGCCCCGTTGGCGGCGATCCGGTCGGCGGTCTCCAGCGGCGGCGTCGGGCCGACCAGCGGGAACCCGCTGTTGAGCAGCCAGCCCGGGTAGAACACGGCGGCCAGCTCGAAGCGCAGCGCGGTGGCCGCGCGCACCGCGACGTGTCCGCCCATGCTCAGCCCCAGGAAGGCCACACCCCGGCCGCCGGCCTCGGTGCGGGCCGCCGCGAGGGCGGCCGCGGCGTCCGCGACCAGCTCGTCGCGGTCGAGCGCGCGCATCAGCACCAGGCCCGACTCGCGCTCCTCCGGCGAGTAACCGAGCCCGGTGCGGCGGGCGTTGCGCCAGTAGTAGTCGGGCGCCAGCGCGGCGTACCCGGCGCGGGCCAGGTCCGCGCAGGTCTCGCGGACGTAGTCGTTCACCCCGTACAGTTCCGGGCAGACCACCACGGCGCCGCGCACCTCGCCCTCCGGGCGGTGCAGATACGCCTCGATGCCGCCCGGCTCGCCGAGCGTGATCCACTGACCCGTCATCAATTCCCCCGTGCTCAGTAGGCCGTTGTGTGCCGGCCGCATCCTACGGGGTCGGCGGACGGGCGCCGGTCGGTCGGTCCGGCGCGGATCGCGGAGTCGGTGGCGAGGTGGATCCGGCAGGTTCCTGCCTCGGGCGGCGGGTTTCGGCATCTCCCTTGCCCGGTAGGGATGTTCGTGATGGTGGAGGCGGCGGGCCGCCGTCGTGACGGTGGTGCGCGGGGCGGAATCAAGGGCGCGAGTTCTGTCGGCATGGTTGACCGCATTGAAGTGGTCATGGCACTTTCATGCGGCGCGGGCGTCCGCAACCGGTCGTACGCCCCGCAATCCCCCACAAGGAGAGCCATGTTGAAGAGACTTGCCGCTCTGGCCGGCGCCGGAGCGGTCGTCGCAGGTGGCCTGACCCTGGCTGCGACCCCCGCCCAGGCGGTCCAGGCCGGCGACCTGACGTCCACCATCGCGCTGAGCAACTGCTCGGCCTCGCTGGTGCGCTACCCCTCCTCGGTCGACACCGACCGGGCGATGATGCTCACCAACGGCCACTGCCTGCCGACCATGCCGGCGTCCGGTGTGGTCATCCAGAACCAGACCGCGAGCCGCAGCGGCACGCTGCTGAACGCCTCCGGTGGCTCGCTCGGCACCGTCCAGGCCGACAAGGTGCTGTACGCGACGATGACCGGCACCGACGTCGCCCTGTACCAGCTGACCGACACCTTCGGGTCGATCACCTCGAAGTACGGCGCGACGGCGCTGACGATCAGTGACACCCACCCGGCCGACGGCTCGGCGATGTTCATACCGTCGTCGTACTGGAAGCAGGTGTGGAACTGCTCGATCAACGGCTTCGTCCCCACGCTGCGCGAGGACGAGTGGACCTGGCACGACTCGATCCGTTACAGCACGGGCTGCAACACCACGCACGGCACGTCCGGTTCGCCGATCGTCGACGCCGCCACCAAGAAGATCGTCGGCATCAACAACACCGGCAACGACGACGGTGCGATGTGCACCCTCAACAACCCGTGCGAGGTGGCCGCCGACGGCACCACCAAGGTCGTCAAGGGCCAGAGCTACGGTGAGCAGACGTACTGGTTCACCACCTGCCTCGGCAACGGCCGTGTGATCGACCTCAACGTCAGCGGCTGCCTGCTCACCAAGCCGGCCGGCAGCGGCGCGGTCTCGGTGACCAACCCGGGCAACCAGACCACCACGGTGAACGGCTCGGCCGGCCTGCAGATCTCGGCGAGTGGTGGCACCGCCCCGCTCAGCTACTCGGCCACCGGCCTTCCGACCGGCCTGTCGATCAACGCCTCCACCGGCCTGATCTCCGGCACCGCGACCGCGACGGGGACGTACAACGTCACCGTCACGGCCAAGGACGCCGCGAACAAGACCGGCAGCACCAGCTTCACCTGGACGGTCAACGGCGGTGGCGGCAACTGCACGCCTGCGCAGCTGCTGGGCAACGCGGGCTTCGAGTCGGGCGCGGCCACGCCGTGGACGGCCACCAGCGGCGTCGTCGACAACAGCTCCTCGCAGGCCGCGCACGGCGGTTCGTGGAAGGCCTGGCTGAACGGCTACGGCTCGACCCACACGGACAGCCTCTCCCAGACGGTCACCATCCCGTCCGGCTGCAAGGCCACCCTCAGCTTCTACCTGCACATCGACACCGGTGAGTCCGGCTCGACCGTGTACGACAAGCTGACCGTGACCGTCAACGGCACCGCGCTGAAGACCTACTCCAACGTGGACGCCGCCGCCGGCTACCAGCTGCGCACCTTCGACCTGTCGGCCTACGCGGGCCAGACCGTCACCCTGAAGTTCAACGGCACCGAGGACTCCTCGCTGCAGACGAGCTTCGTGATCGACGACACCTCGATCGCCACCAGCTGACGCACACGCGGTGAGACCCGCGGCCGCCCGGTCCCCGACCGGGCGGCCGCGGCGTGCGTCCGGGCCACGGTTCGGGGTTGTCGTCCCGGCCGCGGTTCGGACGCCGGCGCGAGCCCGTGGAAAGATCCCCTCCGACCGCTGCCACATGACGGCGGGTCGACGGCGTTAGAAGGGCATGGACCACTCAACGAGCGCGGAACAGCCGGCCGAGCCGGTGCCGCCCGACTTCCCGGCCTTCGCGGTCTCGCGGGGCCGACACCTGTTGCGCACCGCCTTCCTGCTCACCGGCGGCGACGCCCACCTGGCCGAGGACCTCGTCCAGGAGGCGCTCGGGCGCATCTTCGTGAAGTGGCGCCGGATATCCCGCCTGGACAACCCGAGCGGGTACGCCCAGACCGTGCTGGTGAACACCTTCCTGTCGTACCGGCGGCGGCGCAGCAGCTCGGAGCGGGTGACCGACACCCTTCCGGACATCGCGGTGGACGGCCCGGACCCGGCGCTGCGGCTGACCCTGCTGCGCGCCCTCGGCGAGCTCCCGGCGCAGGACCGCGCGGTGCTCGTGCTGCGGTTCTGGGAGGACCGCAGCGTCGAGGAGACCGCCGCGGCGCTGCGGCTTAGCAGCACGGCCGTGCGCTCGCGCAGCAGCCGGGCGCTGGCCCGGATGCGCGCCACCCTCGGCGAGAGCCTCGGCGACGGCGGGGAGGCCGGCGGCGACACCGGCGGCCGCGCGACGACGGATCCCACTGACAGGAAGGCGGTGCTCGGTCGTGTCCTTTGAAGACGAATTCGCCCAGGCCCTGCGCGGCGCCGTGGCGCTCGCGCCCGAACCGGCGCTGCACACCCTCGCGGCCGCCGCGGAGCGCCGCGGCCGGCGCCGGCGCAACCAGCGGCGGGCGCTGGCGGTCAGCGGGCTGGCCGCCGTGCTGGTGGTCGCCGTGAGCCTCACCGCCGTCGTCGGCGGCGGCTCGCACGCGGCACACCCGGCCACCGAGCCGGTACGGCCGATGACCGCCGAGGAGTCGATCGACCTGTTCACCTCGCTGCTGCCCCAGGGGAAGTCCCGGGTGCTGTACGCGGGGACGCCCGCCGACGGCGCACCGAACGGCGACCGGTACCAGACCAACGGCACGGTGCTGTTCGACGACGGCAAGGGGGAGAGCCTGATCTCCTACACCGTCAGCCGCACCGAGCTCACTCCGGAGGCGGGAGCCGTCTGCATGGACGGCTTCAGCGAGCCCCAGGAGTCCTGTGAGCGCACCGTCGCCACCGACGGCTCCGCGCTGGTGGTCGACAAGCTGAAGGACCGGAACTCCGACACCCACCGCGAGTGGCGTGCGACCTGGGCGGCGCCGGACGGACGACAGGTGATGATCATCGAGCACAACGGCCAGCCGGCCACGCCCAACCGGGAGAGCCCGCCGCTCGACGCCGAGCAGCTGCGCGCCCTGGCGACGGCTCCGGCCTGGGCGCGGCTCTTCGACGCCCTTCCGGCACGGGAGAACGCGCCCAAGCCGCCGACGCCCGAGCCCGGCCCGAAGGCGGAGGAACTGCTGACGGCACTCGTCCCGCTGCTCCCGCCCGGCGCCGTGCCGTCCGGCCAGGACGGCCGGAACGGACCGCACCTCACCGTGACCTACGAGGGGCGCACCAGCATGCTCTCGGTGAGCGTCACCGCGCCGGGCGAGCGGGGCATCGAGGACAAGAAGTACGCCGAGACCGAGGGTTCGGCGGGCCCGCTGGCGGTCCGGGAGCGCCGGCCGGACGGCAGCACCGTCGTCACCAACATGTTCGGGAACGGCAAGACGGCGGTCAACCCGGTCCTGCACTGGGCGGCGGCGGTCTACTACGCCGACGGCCGGGCCATCGCGATCGACGAGTGGAACGGGGAGAACGGCTACACCTTCCGCCCGGGAACCCCGGCACTCAGCCTCGACCAGCTCAAGGCCATCGTCACCGCCCCGGCCTGGCTCCGCTGACCCGCGGGGCCTCACACCGCCGCACAGGGGACGGCGGTGCGAGGCCCCCGCCCGGCGCCGCGTCCGCGGACGTCGCCCCCGACGAGGATTGCTCTGACGGCCGTCCGGCTCCTGCCGGGCGGCCGTTGCCGTCGGTTGGCCCCGAGAGTGTGGATCCTGCGAAATTCGCAGGCCGGGACCGGTTGTACCCGATGCACCGGCCGGGATTCCGTCGGGTGTGATCACTGCAGGGTGAATCCCGTTCCTCAAGAATTGCTCAACTCCTGTGCGGGCAGCACATGTCTGTGGAATGGTCATGCACCGGCGACAGGTCACGGTCAAGTCCTTCATCGGGAGTGGAGTCCTGCAGGGATCCGCATACCGGAGAATTCGCGTCCGATTCCGGGGGGCATCGTGCGCAATCCGTGCCGAGCCTTGAATTCACATGGTTGGGGGCGGGTGGATGGTCGATATGGATTTCGAGCGGCGGATGAATCCGTGGCTCTTCGACAGCTCAGGGAATCTCACGGAGGCGGCGAAGAAGCAGTTCCCTGACTTGGCGGCCGCTGCGTCCGGGGCACCGGCTCCCGGCTGGGTGCCGGTCGCTTCGGGCACGCCGGGCCCGTCCGGTGTGACGGTGAAGGTCAGCCCGGACGCTCTGAGACGGGCGGCCACCAATACCGGGACCTTGCAGACGAAGTTCTCCCAGGCCTGTGGAAAGCCATTCGACCGCTTGCACGAGATGACCCAGGACATGCCACAGGGTTGGGCGGTGGTCGGGGCGCTGAGTACGGCCCGGGACGTCTGGGACGCCCAGGTCAAATCATTGGGGGAGCTGTTGGGGAGGGTCGGGGAGAACCTGACTGCCACTGCGGACTCCTACGCGCGGGCCGAACAGCTGAACGCGCAGAACTTCGGGAAGAGCTGAGGTTTCGCCATGGTCGAGTTCAGGGAGTTGAGGTATGCACCGCTCGCAGGTATCGATGGGAGAGCCGGTGCATTCGAAGCACTGGTCCGAGGCTGGGAGTTCTCCTCCGAACTCACCGGTGACGTCATAGTCCCCCTTCAGGGCTCAGGCTGGCGTGGCCCGGCGGCGGAGCAGGCCGCCGAGGCCATCGCAAAGGTCCGCACCCAGATCGACGCAGCATTCGAGGAGGCGACCGGCCTCGCCAGGGCCCTGCGTGACGCGCACACGGAACTCGTGGGGGCTCAGGAGGACTTGAAGGTGGCAATCAAGTCGGCTGTCGACCAGGGGATGACGGTGGACGACGCCGGTGCCGTCAACTGGCCGTCGGCGACGAGCGCGGCGGACAAGAACGACCCGGACTACGCGAACAGCTACCGGCAGCGGGCGTCGAAGGTTGCCGACGCGATTGCCAAAGCGGTGGCCCGGGCGACCGAGGCGGATGCCGCCGCGGCGCTGGCTCTCGCGGCGGACACAGGCGTCAGCCGCACGTCCTTCAACGCGAAGCCGCTCGGAGGCCTGGCCGAGGAAGAGGCCAGGGAGGCGGCCGACATCCTCCGCCTGGCGGGCGGCGCCACCGACACCCAACTCGCGAGGCTCGACCAGATGCTGAAGGCGCACGCCGGTGACCCCCGGTTCGCCACCGCGTTCTACGCGTCCCTCGGACCGGACGGCTTTCTCAAGTCCTACGGACAGTTGACCCTGGCCTCCGGCCGGGTGGGCGGCAATCGACCTCAGGCGATCGCCGACCTGCAGGCCGGCCTCGGCACGGCCCTGGCCACGGCGACGAGCACTAGAAACCAGCCGCACCTCGCCGATGCGTGGGAGGCCGGGCTCCGGAAGGCCGGAAGTACCCGCTTCGACGTCTGGCCGGTCGGCCAGCCCGGCGGCGGCGCGCAGCCGTACGGGTACCAGATCCTCACCAACATCCTCCGCACCGGTACGTATGACCCACACTTTCTCAACCCGCTTGCGGAGCATGTCACCCAGCTCAGTGGGAAGCAGGGCTTCTTCACCCTGGACCGGTGGAATGCGGCGGAGTTCGAGCAGATGAAGTACCTGGGGGCGGGGCAGGGCGGCTTCAATCCGATGGTCGGGGTCCTGGAAGCGCTCGGGCGTAACCCCGAGGCGGCCCTGAGGTACTTCCACGACTCGGCGACGATCTACGACCTCGACGGGACGGTCCAGGCAACCGGCTGGCCCAACAGGTACGTGGAGATGCTGAGTGCCGGCGGCGACAACTCGCCCCTCCAGGATGTCTGGAAGGACCATGTCGTGCCGATGGGCCACGCGGAGTCCCCGGGCGTGATCGCCTTCGGCCATGCGCTGGAGGCAGCCACCCTGGGCCGGGTGCACGATGCGCCCGACGCCCCGCTGCCGCGCCACACACCGGAGATGGCGGACGTGATGAAGCGGGTGGTGGATTCGTTCGGGAACGGGGACGGCCCTAAGCTGCTGGGCAAGAGCGCGGCGTTCGCATCCCTGGACGCCAGCCTCGGCCACATGACGGCCGGATACATGGGCGACGTGCAGTCAGCGCTGAATGCTCAGGACACAACGCTGACCACTTATGGTGTCCGAGCAGACCTCAACCAGGCGAACACCGAGAAGCTGCTGGGCGCACTGGGTCGCAACCCCGAGTCATACGGTGCGATCGCCCAGGCGCAGCAGGCCTACACGACCGCGCACATCCAGGACGTGATACTTCACCGCGAGGACTACAAGGATCTGTTCGGGCAGGCCGTGGACAACGCCGCGCGGCCGGGTGGTGTGGTCGCCGGCATCTTGACGGCGGCCAGGACAGAGGCACTGGTGGGAGCCGTCCAGGCAGATGCCGCGGCGTACAACAAAAGTGTCGACCAGAACGCCATCTGGGCCAAGTCACTCTGGGCGATGTCAGGTGGGAGGATGCTCGGTAACATCCCCGTCGTCGGCGCGGGTCTGTCCCTGCCTGTGAACGGCTTCATCGACAGTGTCGCCGCCACCTATCACGTCGACCCGAGGTCTGCGGACCAAGCCACCTCTTCCTACGACGCTGGAATGACCTCGGCTTCGTTGGCGGCCAAGCAGGCCGTGGAAATGGCTGCTCAGGGGACCGGGATGAGTGAAAGGTACGTCGAGGCCCTGGCCACTTCGGCGGCGAACAACCTCCGGGCCGGCGCCAGTGACGGTGCCACACTGTTCGGGCAGGCGATTCGTGGCTGAGCGCTCGCGGAGTCGCTTGCGTACTCGGGTCGTCGTGATGGTGGTCGCGTTGGCGCTGGCCGGTTCCGGGGTGTGGTGGTGGCAGGAGAAGGAACCGCCGCCCGTCGAACTGCCCGGCAGTGCCTGCTGGTCGGTGCTCGATCGGGCCGATCTCGCGGCCTTCGGCGGAAGGGCGCACGGGAGGTTCGACGTGAGCTATCCGCGCGAGGGCAGCCACGAGCGACTCCAGCCCAGTGAGAGTGACCAGGAGTGCCTGGTCGGCCAGGCCGTCGTCGGTCTGCTGTCGGTCTACATGCGGCCACTGGGCGAGCTCGGCTACCGATCCGATTTCGCGCCGGGCTCGACGCTGGGGCAAGTCGTCCCGGTGGAGCGGTTGGACTTCGGCGCGGACGTGCGGGGGTTCGTCAATTGGAACGGTTCGGTGCGCCTGGCCTTCCGGTGCGAAAACGCCGTGTACGCGGCCCTGGGACGCCCCTTCCTGGAGATCGGTACGGGGACGGACGACCGAGCGACCGACCCGGAATCGCCGCAGGCCCGACAGGCCCTCATCGACATCGCCCTGAAGCTGGCGAAGGCCGCCGCGCTCAGCTATCCGTGCAGCAACCCGGTGCGCTTCCCGGCGAAGGCGCCCACGGCCCCGACGGTCTGGCCGCCGCGGGAGATCCGCAGCGAGGCCCCGTCCGGGACGGCTGGCGGGCAGTAGGCCGGCGAGGTGCTGCGGGACCCTCGCAGCACCTCACGGAGAACAGCGACGGCGAGACGGTCGCATCTCACCGGGGGCTCCCGCTACGCACCCTTCCGCGGGATGCGCTGGTGCCAGTCGCGGGTGAAGACGGTGGTGCCGGCTTCGAGGGCGGTCAGGTGGGTGTGGGCGAGGAAGTGGGTGGCGGTGCAGCGGAGTTCGGTGCGGGTGTGGATGGTGACGTCCCAGCCGACGGCCGGGCGTTCGAGCCGGACGCTGTGGTCGGTGCGGGCCTGGGCGCTGAGCGGGGCGCCGGTGAGGATGCGGTAGGCGGTGACGGTGTGCTCGTCGCGGACCAGGCCGTCGGGGTGGGTGCGGGTGCCGTCGGTGGCGGGCGAGAGCTCGGTGCGCCACTCGTGCCGGCCGATGTCGTGGACGGTGAGGCGTTCCGGGCGGGCGGTGAGGGGTTCGGTGATGCGGAGCGGCGGGGGCAGCGGGAGGGTGGGGGAGGCCAAGAATGTGACGGGCTCGGCGCCGTAGTCCGCGGCCAGGTGGCGGACCGGGAGCGTGAGGGTGCTGTGCGAGGGGTCGAGCCCGAAGCCGGCGGGCTCGGGGTCGGGCCAGAGCCACGGCCAGTAGCCGGACGAGAGCGCGAGCCGCAGGCGGTGGCCGGCCGGCACGGTGTGGCCGGCGGCGGCGAGCTCGACGGCGGCGTCCGGCGCCGCCTCCCCGGCCGGGGGCGCGGCCAGCGCGCCGCGGGTGACCAGGGTGGACGTGCCGTCCGGGGCGACGTCGCAGAGCCGGGCGACGATCAGGCCGGCGCCCGCCGAGGGGCGCAACCGCAGCTGCAGGGACGGGACGCCGAGCAGTTCCAGCGGCTCCGGCAGTGGCAGGGAGTCGAAGCAGACCGAGCGCCCGTCCTCCTCGCGCTGGTCCGGCGGCAGGTCGGCGGGGCGGCCGAGCGGGACGTACGCGCCGGCGTTGAGGCCGGTGTGCTGGGGGGAACGGACCTGGACGTGGCGGTCGTCGGAGGCGGTGCCGGCGGTGCGCAGCGGGCCGTCGAGACCGTAGTGGATGTCGCGGACGTCGGGGGAGGGCCAGGCCTCCTCGCCGGTCCAGCGGCCGCTGATCCAGCTGCGCAGGACGGGGGTCTTGAGGGCGCCGCTGTCGATGTCCCGGAGCCAGTGGTCCCACCAGCGCAGCGTCTCCGGCAGGACCTCGTCGGGCAGCCCGTGCGGCCAGGGGCCGAGCACGGCGCGGACCGGGACGGCACCGGAGGAGAGCAGCCCGAGGACGGCGGAGCAGGACGGGTCGCCCCAGCCGGCGACGGCGAAGGTGGGGACGACGGCGGTGCCGGGCGGCTCGCCGGGCACCGGCTCCCCGGTCGCGGCGGCGAGCCGCTCCGGGAAGGACGGCTCCAGCGACTCCAGGCGCTCCCGCCACATCCGCTCCCAGTCGTCGCCGACGTACTGCGGGTCCGGCGGGCGGGCCGCGTCGGCGAGCCGGGCGGTGGCGCGGACGTGCAGGTCGGCGGCCAGGACGGCGCCGCCGAGGCGGTCGCCGGCCTCGGGGCAGGCGGTGACCACGGCGTGGACGGCCTCCGGGGCGCGGGCGGCCAGCTGCAGCGCGGTGCGGCCGGCGGCGCCGGTGCCGAGCAGGCCGATCCGGCCGCTGCACCAGGTCTGGGTGGCCAGCCAGGTGAGGACCTCGGCGCCGTCGGCCGACTCGTCCGCCGGCTCGTCGGCCGAGGAGTCGGCCGGGGACGGTGCGCCGGTGCCGGCGGGCAGGCCGCCGGAGTTGCCGTGGCCGCGGGCGTCGACCCGCAGGCAGGCGTAGCCGTGGCCGGCGTACCAGGGGTGGCGGCGGGCGTCGTCGGTGGCGGTCCAGTCGGTGAGGCGGCCGGTGGAGTACTCCAGCACGGCGGGCACCGGTTCGTCGGTCACCGGGCGCCAGAGCCGGGCGCGGAGCTCGGTGCCGTCGGAGAGGGGGATGCGCAGGTCCTCGCGGATGGTGCGGAAGGGGTACGAGGGGGTCGGGTGCGACATGGCGGCTCCCAGCGGTCCCGGTCGGCGGGCCCGTGGGGCGGGGTGGCGGGAGCGGCCCCGCGCCGCGGGCGTCAGCATTCCGACCCTAGGGGAGGAGGCCGGCGCTGTCCTGGTGAGCCCGGCCCGGGCCGGGCTCACCAGGACAGCGGGGCGCGGCCGGCCGCCCCCGTCGGGTTCGGCCGGCCGGATCCGCGTGGCCCTGCCGTCAGGCCTTGCTGAGCCACGCCGTGGCGTTCAGCGCCAGGGCGGCGTTGGTGCCGGCCGGGTCGTTCCAGCCGTTGAACAGGTTGTTGCCCGGCTGCCCGGTGCCGTCGTCGGCCGGGGAGCTGTCGCCCCAGACCGCGACCCGGCCGGAGCCGTAGCTGCTGGTGGCGAAGAAGGCGCCGGTGGTGCCGCTGTAGCCGGTCCGGTAGACGAGGCCCTTGACGTTCGGGTTGTCGGCCGGCTTGAGGGTGAAGGTGGTGCCGGAGCGCAGGATCGAGCCGGTGACGGCGCCGAACGGGCCGTGCAGCACCGGGTCGGCGGCGTCGTTGATCGCGCGCGGGTTGTCGGTGGAGATGTTCTTGACGTCGACCGAGATCCCGAACGGGTCGTTGTTGTTCACGCCGTTGTTGGTGAACAGGTCGTTGATGACCGCGGGGGAGTCCCAGCCGTCGTTGTTGCGGTCGCTCTGGGTGTGGTCCGAGATCAGGAAGAGCCCGCCGCCGTTCTGCACGAAGCGGATCAGCGCGGCCTTCTCGGCGGCGCTGAACCGGATGTTCGGCTCGGGGACCACGAAGGTGTCGAACTTGGCGAGGTCCAGCGCGGCGCCGGTGCCGTAGCTGATGGTGGAGCCGGCCGGGAGGGTCTTGAGGCTGTACTGGCCGGTCTTCTGCAGGGCGACGCCCCAGGCGGAGAGCGCGCCGGTCCAGCTCTTCTCGGTGGTGGGGTTGGCGTTCTGGGCGAGCGGGTCGGGCTGGGCGGTGGAGATGATCCAGTCGGCGTTCCCGGCGGTCTCGCCCTTGCTGTTGTCGAACAGCACCCGGTGGGGGGTGGCGCTCAGAGCGGCGGGGGTGGTCGCGGTGGGGGCGCCGCCGGCGTCCGGGGCGGCGGACGCGGTGGGGGCCAGCGTGGTCAGGCCGGCCGCGAGCAGGGCCGACGAGGCCAGCGCGGCAGCCGTTCGAATGCGGTTCATATGCCGTTCCTCCGTGGGGAGTTGAGGGGGCGGCGCCGAGTATTCGCGCGTAGAAGTCGAGTATCCGCGCGTAGACGGGCAACCGAAAGGCTCCGGAGGTTACGGGCGTTTGTACGGTTCATGACGAGTACGGCGGGTGTGGTCGTGCGGTGAAGGTAACCGGCTCGTAATTGCGCATGACTTGCAAGTACTTCCATCCTGGGGGAAAGATGGCCCAGCTCGGAAGGCCCAGGAAAGGACGAAACGATGACCGGCCCCCGCTGGCGCGACCGGCTCACCCGTGAGGAATGGATCCGCCTGGCCGGCATGGGCGGCTTCATCCTCGCGCTGCACGTGATCGGCTGGTTCACGCTGCTCGCGGTCATCGCGCCCGAGCACTACGACGTGGGCGGCCAGGTCTTCGGTGCGGGCATGGGCCTCACCGCCTACACCCTCGGCATGCGGCACGCCTTCGACGCGGACCACATCGCCGCCATCGACAACACCACCCGCAAGCTGATGGGCCAGGGCAAGCGTCCGCTGTCGGTCGGCTTCTGGTTCTCGCTGGGCCACTCCTCCATCGTCTTCGGCCTCTGCGCCCTGCTCGCGTTCGGCATCAAGTCGCTCGCCGGGCAGGTCGAGGCCGACGACTCCACCCTGCACGAGACGACCGGCCTGATCGGCGTCACCGTCTCGGGGACGTTCCTGCTCGCGCTCGGCCTGATCAACCTGGGGGCCTTCAACGGCATCCTCAAGGTGTTCCGCAAGATGCGCGAGGGCGAGTTCGACGAGGCCGAGCTGGAGGAGCAGCTGGAGAAGCGCGGCCTGATGAACCGCATCCTGGGGCGGGTGACCAAGGCCGTCACCAAGTCCTGGCACATGTACCCGGTCGGCCTGCTCTTCGGGCTCGGCTTCGACACCGCCACCGAGGTCTCGCTGCTGGTGCTGGCGGGCGGCGCGGCGGCCTTCCAGCTGCCCTGGTACGCCCTGCTGGTGCTGCCGATCCTGTTCGCGGCGGGGATGAGCCTGCTGGACACCATCGACGGCTCGTTCATGAACTTCGCCTACGAGTGGGCGTTCTCCAAGCCGGTCCGGAAGATCTACTACAACCTGACCGTGACCGGGCTCTCCGTGGTGGTCGCCCTCGTCATCGGCTCGATCGAGCTGATCGGGCTGCTCGGCGAGAAGCTGGACGTCACCAGCGGCCCGGTCGCCTGGATCGGCGGGCTGGACCTCAACTTCGTCGGCTACGCCATCGTCGGCCTCTTCGTGCTCACCTGGGCGGCGGCGATCGCCTACTGGAAGCTCGGCAACGTCGAGGAGAAGTGGTCGGCCGGCCTGACCGCGGCGGCCGAGAAGGCCGAGTAGCGCGAGCGGCCGGAGCAGGCAGAGCAGCCGGAGCAAGTAGCACAGCCGGAGCAGAAACGAGAGCGGCCGGCCCGGGGCGAACCCCGGGCCGGCCTTCCTGTCTCACCTCAGCGGGCTGTCACCGGCGGCTCAGTACCGCGGGCTGACCCGGTAGATCGGACGGTCCGGCACCCACCAGTGGCTGGAGCGCCAGATCCCGAAGACGAACTTCACCCCGTGGCTGCCGCGCTTGTTGGCGGCCTTGAGGAACTGCTTGCCGATCCGCTTCATCAGGTAGGACAGCGCCCACAGGACGTAGCCGGCGGCCCGGGCGGCCCAGTGCGGGAGCCTGCGCAGGATCTTGGAGATGCCCTGGCCGATCTTGCCGGAGATGTACAGCAGGGTGCCGATGGTGTTGCCCTCGGACCGGCTGAAGTAGGCGGTCCACTTCTTCCGCCAGGACATCCCGGTCAGGTCGTCCATGGTGATCGGGTCGACCGGGTAGCCGTAGGCGTTCGGCGAGCCCTCCAGCACCGGGTCGGTCTGCAGGAACCGGCCGGTGGTGGCGTCGTACAGGCGCACGCCCATCAGGGTGAGGCCGGAGAGGCTGTCGGACTCGCGCTGCGAGCCGCCCAGCCAGCCGTACTCGGTCGAGCCGGTGGCGTCGACGACGTTGCCGTACTCGTCGTAGTGGTAGACGGCGAGGTCCTGGGTGCCGTCGGGGGACATCTGGACGGAGACGTCACCGTGCAGGTTGGTCAGCAGCAGGATCGCGCCGCCGTCGGTGCCGGTGGCGGCCGTGAGCTGGCCGGTCAGGTCCTGGACGTGGCGGGTCAGCCGGCCGGCCGCGTCCTGCTGCCAGGACGGGCTGTCGTTGCCGCCGTCGAAGTGGTTGGTCGACAGGTCGGTGACGGCCCAGGTGCCGTCCGCGCCCTTGGTCTCCGTGGTGCTGACCGCGAGGCGGCCGGAGGCGTCGAGGTCCCAGGTCTTGCGGGTGTCGCCGAGGGTCTCGCTGCGCACCAGGTCGTTGACGTAGTAGCTCAGCTGGGTGCCCTTCGGCAGGGCGGTGGTGCGTCCGTAGGCGTCGTAGACGTAGCCGGCGTCGGTGAGGCGGTCGGCGGTGTCGTAGCCGTGGCTCTCGGACTTGGTGACGGCGTCGGTCGTGGCCGGGTCGCAGTCGTCGGTGACGACGGTGCGGTTGGTCCGGTTGCTGCTCCTGTCGAACGCGTAGGACCGCGTGGCGCACGCCAGGCCGGTGCTGTCGGCGGCCTTGACCAGGCGGCCGGTGGAGTCGTAGCCGTAGGTGCTGGTGGTGCTGTTGCCGTCGGACTGGGTCCGGCCGGCCTGCTGCCCGTGGACGGTGTAGTCCGCGTTGTCGGCCAGCAGGACGGTGCCCGCCTGGTTGGTGTAGGTCTTGCCGGTCTGGATGCCCCGGCTGTCGTAGGTGTTGGTCAGGGTGTTGCCGCCCGGCATGGTCTGGGAGACCAGCCGGCCCTCGACGTCGTAGGAGGCGGTGAAGGTGCCCGCCACCGAGTCGGTCAGCGAGGTCGGCAGACCGCGCGGGTCCTTGGCGGTGTCGTAGCCGTAGGTGGTGGTGGACGGCACGGAGTCCGACTTCTTCACCACCCGGTCCAGCCGGTCGTACTCGGTGGTGCTGGTGGCGCCGGCGCCGTCGTCGTAGGAGACCAGGCGGCCGAGCCTGTCGTAGCCCTGGGTGATGGTGGCCCTGCCGTTGGTGACGGTGGCCAGCTCTCCGTTGGCGGGGTCGTAGCCGAGCACGGTGTCCGCCACCGCGGTGCCGGTGCCGCCGCTGACCGAGACCTTCACCGGACGGCCGGCGGCGTCGTAGCTGCGGGTGGTGGTGCGGGTGACGCCGTTGGCGACCTCGGTGACGACCGAGACGTTGCCCCAGCGGTCGTACTGGTAGGTCTTGGCCGGCACCTGCAGCGGGTTGCTGCCGCCGCCGGCGATCTGCGCGGCCGGGCCGGTGGAGCAGACCAGGTCGGCCCACTCCGGGTGGCCGGCGCACGCGCCGGTGCCGGTGGCGCCGTAGTACGCGGTCACCGTGGTGGCGGCGTCGGAGCCGTTGGAGTTCGGGCGGCTCTGCGAGGTCACCCGGCCGCTGGCGTCGTAGCCGGTGGCGGTGGTGATCTTCAGGCCGGCCGGGTCCTGGACGGACTGGGTGGGCAGGCCCTGCGCCCAGTCGTAGGAGGTGGCGGTGGTACGGGTGTCGGCGTCGGCCGTGTAGCCGTCGATCCGGGCGCCGACCGTGCTGGACGTCGCGCGGTCGCTGACCGCGGCGCCGGCCGGGCGGCCCTCGTCGTAGCCGGTCACGGTGTGGGCGCGGGCCGCGACCTCGGCGCCGGCCGTGAGGGCCGGGCTGCTGCCGGAGGCGGCCAGGCCGTGCTCCAGGGTGACCAGCTGCAGCGGGTCGTACTGCTCGGTGAGGCGCTTGCCGTCGGCGGAGAAGACCGAGGCCGAGGAGAGCAGCTGGGCGCGGTCGGCGGTCGAGCGGCCGGCGATCCCGAGCGCCTGGAGCTTGGCCAGGCCCTCACCGGTGGTGGCCAGGGCGAGGATGCGGTTCTCCGCGGAGAGGGTCCGCACCGGGCTGCCGTAGGCGTTGTACTCGGTGGTGGTGATGCCGCCGCCGGGGGTGGCGGTGTTGACCTCGCGCCCGGAGGCGTTGGTGTAGGTCAGCGAGGCGCGGGCGTACGCGGCGGTGCCGAGCGCCTTGCCGTCGTGGCCCGCCGGGACGGCGTCGGGCGGCAGCACCGCGGTGGCGTCGGTCGGGGCGTCGGTCTGGCCCCAGGCCGCGACGTCGGACGGCGCCAGCGGGTAGGGCGCGTTGGCGCCGCCCAGCGGCACGTCGTAGACCACCGAGGTGGTCGCGGTGCCGTCGGTGACGTCCTTGCTGCCCTGCTTGAGGGTGGGCCGGGAGGCGGCGAGCAGCATGCCGTCACCCGCGGTGGCGGCGTTGCCGGCCTTGCCGTACTCCAGGGTCCACGGCAGCTCGCCGGCCTCGGTCACGGTGGTGACCCGGCCGGAGGCGTCGTAGGCGTAGGCGGTCTTCAGCGCAGGGCTGATCCGCGGGTCCCAGACCTCGCGCAGCCGGCCCTGGTCGTCGTAGGCGTACTGCGAGACCACGACGGGGGTGGCGGCGGAGGCGCCCGGGTCGGTGGACCAGAGCCGGATCTGCTTCACCTGGCCGGCCGTGTCGCCGAGGGCGGACGCGGTGGCGGTGGTGGTGTCGGCGTAGACGTACTCCAGCACCCGGCAGCCGGCCGTGGACGGCGCGGCGGCGCAGTCGGCGGAGGCGGTCGCCGAGGTCGGCGCGACCACGTACTTCGGGCGGGCCAGGGTCTTGCCGCCGGCCACGACCTTCTCCGAGACCACCGAGGTGGTGGAGTTGTCGCTGGGCAGCGAGGAGCCGGAGGCCTGCCAGGTGGTGGCGGCCGGGTCGACCTTGGCGAAGGTGACCGTGGTGCCGGCGGTGTCCTTCAGGGTGAAGGCACCGGTGAGCGCGCCGGTGAGGGTGAGGTCCTCGGCGCCGGGCTCGGGCTTCCAGCCGCCGGCGCCGGTGGCGGTGAAGCCGACCTCGGAGCCGTCCGCGGAGACCACCGAGAGCGAGGTCGCCGAGGTCTGGCGGACGTAGGTGTAGTCGGCGTCGGTGATCTCGGCGGTGGTGCCGGAGCTCCACTGCGGGCCGAAGATCGCCGCCTGGCCCTCCTGGGCCGAGCCGTTCAGCGGCCGGCGGGAGGAGAAGGAGCGCTCGGCGCTCAGGCCGAAGCCCTCGGCGTCGGTGGCGGAGAGGCCGAGGTCACCGGTGAGGGTGTTCACCTCGCCCGGGCCGACCTTGGTCTCCGGCGCGGTGCCGGCGTTGCGGTCCACCGTGATGGTGTTCGGCTCGGTGGCGTCGGTGGCGGTGCCGTCGGTGAAGACCGCGCGGACGTCCACCGGGCCGTTCTCGGCCAGGGTGTCGGTGATGTTCCAGTTCAGCGCGGCCGGCTTGCCGCCGGGCGCGGCGAACGGCCAGGCGGCCACCGGCTTGCCGTCGGTGGTGGTGACGTTGGCGACCGGGACGTCCTTCCAGGCGTCGGTCTCGCCGCGGCGGTACTGGTAGCGCACACCGGTGTAGGTGGAGTTGCCCTCGGCCTGCAGCGAGGTGCGGCGGGCGGGGCGCTCGCCGGCGCCGGGGGCGACCAGCGCCGAGCCCTTGCCCGCGAAGAAGGTGTACGTCCGGTCGGCGGAGACGTTGCCCGCGGCGTCCCGGCTGTGCGCGGTGACGGTGTGGGCGCCCGCCTTGAAGGTGAGCTTGGCCGTGACCGGGGCGCCGGTGGTGGCCGCGGTCACCCAGGCAGCGCCGTCCAGCTTGTACTGGACGTCCTTCACGTCGCCGGTGGGCGGGGTGAAGGTGAAGTTGCCGCTGTAGTCGCCGTTGGCGTCCGGGGTGCCCGCCCACTGGCCGGCCGGGAAGTCCCCGGAGGCGATGGTGGTGGCGCCGGGCGCGGTGGTGTCCACCGTGAAGGTGCGGAAGGCGGACCAGACGCTGTTCGCGGTGCCGTCCCAGGAGCGGGAGCGCCACTTGTAGCTGCCGGCGGGCAGCGCGGTGCCCGGCGTCCAGGTGAACGTGGAGCCGGAGGCCGCGTAGGCGGTGTGGCCGGACTGCAGCGCGGCGGTGCCGTTGGACGCCCAGACCTCGAAGTCCAGCAGGACGTTGCCGCCGTCGGGGTCGGTCGCCTTGGCGGAGAGCGTCGGGGTGGAGTCGCCGGTGAGCGCGCCGTCGGCCGGGGAGACCAGGGTGGAGACGGCCGGCGGGGTGTTGAACGTCACCGACAGGTACGGCGTGTTGGAGGACGCGTTGCCGGAGTTGAACTTCTTCCAGCCGTACGGGTCGGTCTCGTCGGTGGCCCGGATGCCCAGGGTGTTGTTGGGCTTGCCGTTGGCGGCCCAGGCCTGCACCAGCGAGGTGATGTCGGTGTTCACCCAGCCGTCGTTGCAGGAGCTGGAGTAGCCCTTGGTGGCCGTGGAGGTGGCCCACTTGCGGTTCCAGGTCGGCTGCGCCGTCCACCGGGTGGCGGTCGTGGCCGTGTTGGTGTCCCAGACCTCCCAGCTCTTGGCGGTGCAGGACCAGGAGTGGAAGTTCCACAGGTTGAGCTTGCCGCTGGTGACCTGCTTCCCGGCGATCTGGGTCATCGGGAACTGCAGGAAGGAGCGGGCGACCTGGCCGGAGCCGTTGTTGCCCAGCTTCAGCTCGGTCTGCGAGGAGACGTCGGTGGCGTAGCCCTGCTGGACGAAGGTGTCGAAGCCGACGCCGATGTTGACCGCAGGGTCGACGGTGACCGGGTACTTGGTCTTCGGGTCGTTCAGGAACGCCGCGTCTGGGGTGAGCGTGAGGTCGACGGCGTCGCCGTTCTGGGTGACCTGCAGACCGACCGGGGCGGTGCGGGTGTGGTCGCCGCTGCGCTCGTCGACCTGGGCGTCCCACATCATCGGTGCGGGCAGCTGGCCGGCCTCCTGGCCGGTCCTGGGGTCGATGAACGAGACGGAGTTGTCCGCGTTCCGGCGCGCCTGGAGGCCGGCCGCGTTCAGGGTGAGGGTGACGCTGCCGTTGGCGGCCACCGCCGAGCGGTCCTTGAGCTCCAGGAACTGCTCGAAGCCGGTGCGGGTGGACTCGATGACCAGGTCGGTGGCGGTCAGCGCGTCGGCGTACCGGGCCTTGGGGCCGTCGACGGTCGGCGCGGGCAGGGCGCCGCGCCAGGACAGCGACATGCTGGTGCCGTTGCCGTTGTCCAGCGAGACCAGCGGGGTGGCGGGCGCCTGGGCGTCGCCCGCGGGGGCACCGGCGGCCTTGAACTTCGACGCCGCGGCGGCCGGGGTGGCGCCGGCGAGGGAGAGGTTGAGCGGGTGGCCCTTGGCCTTGACGCTGCCGTCCGCCTGCTTGGCCAGGTCGGTGTCGATCGGCTGCAGCTTGCCGGACCCGTCCTTGTACCGGACCGGGCCGGAGGCCATGTCCAGGGTGGTGGTGCCGTCCGGGTTGATCCAGGTGGTGGTGGACTCGGTGCGCTCGTCGACCACCTCGATCCGGCGGTTCTCCAGCCGGGCCTTGAGGTGGGCGGTGGCGATGTCCTTGGCCTCGGCCGGGCCGAACGCCCGGGCCGGCTTGGGGGCGGGGGCCTCCGGGGTCACCGCGACGGCCTGACCCGTCGTCATGATGACGGCGGCGGACTCGGCGGCGAGCACCACCGCGAGGGCGACGGCGGTCCTGCCGAGGACGCCGCGCCGGCGGCGTGCGGACGATACGGGCGGGGCGGCGTCCCCGGCCCAGGGCCGGGGGTCGCCGTTCGGGCGTGACATGGAACTCCTCGACGGTCTGATGGTGCGGTGGGATGAGAGGTCGCGCAGTGGGCCTTGTCGTGGATATGTCAGTCAGGTTCAGAGCGGGCGGCCGATGCGAATCGGCCAAGTTTCCGAACGGGCGGGATCGGTGGAAACCCGTACGGAAGACCGCCTGCTCCCCGCCCGTCGGCGCGGTGGAGGCGGTCGGTGAGGACGACCTGGGGTGGCCGGTGGAGACGACCGGGGGTGGCCGGTGGAGGGTCCGGGGGCCGGGCGGGGTCAGTCCCAGCCGATGCCCGGGGTGCCGGCCGGCGCGACGTCCCAGCCGATCGGTCCGCGGGCGGCGGTGCCGGCGGGCGGGGCGTCCCAGCCGATGCCGCCGCCGTCCGTGGCGGTGACGGCGACGACGGCCGGGGCGGCGGCGGGCTGGGCGGCGACGGCGGGTGCGACGGCGGTGGCGGCGGCGAGTGCGACGGCGGTGACGGCGAGCAGACGGACGGTCTTGGGCACGACGGGTCCTGTTCTGTGCGGGGCGGTTCAGCGTCGGTTCAGGGCGGTGGAGCGGTGGGTGGCGCCGGCGGTGGAACGGGTGGGAGGTGGAACGGAAGGGTGGCGGTGCGGTGGAGGGGGAGTGCGCGCAGGGGAGATCCTTCCGTTACGGACGCGCCGGCGGGAGGGGAGGCTGCGGGCAGCATCAGGACAGGCAGGATGCTGCAACCCCCCGAGAGGCCGGTTCGGCAGTCCCGGGAGCACGACCGCGCACGGGGGAGCGTGCGTGGCCGGATCGCGCGCCCGGTCCGAGCGCCGACCGTGCGTCAAATCGTGTGACCGGATCATGTCTTGTGGTGCCGCATTCCCCGGCGGCATGATCGGGGCCGGCGGACCGATCGGACATTCCCTCACATCCCTCCACGACGATTCAGGGGTCGTTGACAGTGCTGGAACTGCTGGGGCTGGACTCCGTCGCCGAGGCCGTCTACCGCGAGATGCTGACCGACCCCGAGGGCGGCGTCCCCGAACTCTCCGCCCGCCTGCGGCTCCCCGAGTTCGCCGTGCGCGAGGCCCTGGACCGGCTCGCCGACCTCACCCTGCTGCGCGCCTCGCGGGAGCGCCCCGGCGCGCTCTGGCCGGTCAGCCCGGAGCGCGGGCTGGAGCTGCTGCTACGCCGCCAGGAGGAGGAACTCGCCCGACGACAGCAGGAGTTGGCCGTCTCCAAGGCGGCCGTGGCACGTGCCGTCGCCGAGTACGCGACGCTGCGCACCAGCAGCCTGGTGGACGGCGGCGAGCGGCTGGTCGGCCTGGACGCGATCCAGGCCAAGCTGGAGGTGCTGACCGCCCGGCTCACCGACGAGTGCCTGGCCGTGATGCCCGGCGGTGCGCAGTCCGCCGCGAGCCTCGCCGCCTCCCGCCCGCTGGACGAGGACGCCCTGGTCCGCGGGGTGACCCTGCGCACCATCTACCAGGACAGCGTCCGCAACGACCCGGGGACCTTCGGGTACGTGCAGTGGATGACCGGCCTCGGCGGCAAGGTGCGCACCGCGCCGGTGCTGCCGCCGCGGATGCTGGTCTTCGACCGCGCCACCGCGGTGGTGCCGATCGACCCGGAGAACACCCGGCTCGGCGCGCTGTGCACCGAGGAGCCGGGGATCGTCGCCTCGTTGGTCGCGCTGTTCGAGCAGACCTGGGAGACGGCCGTCCCGCTCGGGGCCGACCAGCCCGAGGACGCCGGGACCGGCCTGAGCGCCGGCGAGCGCGAGCTGCTGCGACTGCTCTCCACCGGCCTCACCGACGACGCGGCGGCCAAGCGGCTCGGAGTCTCGGTCCGGACGGTGCGCCGGCAGATGGCCGCGCTGATGGAGCGTCTCGACGCGGCCAGCCGTTTCGAGGCCGGTCTGAAGGCGGCTCAGCGCGGTTGGCTGTAGGGCCTGATCTGCGGAAATGGGCAGTAACCGGGCAATGCGGCTGTAGTCAACCTCACAGTGTGGTCTTTCACTCCTGCGGCGGAATCAAAAGTTCACCGCCGAGGTCTTGTCGCGCCATTTTCTACGCGCGTATCTTCATAGCGCTGCGGGGGGCGTTCCAGCTCCCGTGCTGCCTTCTACGCGAGTAGCGCACCATCTGCGCCTACCTGACCCACCCTCACGGTCCGCCGGCCCCAAGCCGGACGGACGTCATGTGCCACCCCCACCGCCTGCCACGGCCACGCCGGCCGGCAGAACGAAGGAGTCCTGCCCGGTGACCACGCCCTCCGCCTCCCGCCGCCCGCGTCGTGCGCTGCTGCGCGCGACCCTCGTACCGGCCGGTCTGGCTGCCTCGCTGGTGCTCGTCCCGCTGCCGACGGCCTCCGCCGCGACCGCTGCCGGGCCGACCGAGCCCGGCAGCCTGCGCATCCACGACATCCAGGGCGGCACCCGGATATCGCCGCAGGCCGGCAAGGCCGTCACCGGCGTGCCCGGCATCGTCACCGGCGTGCGCGCGTACGGCTCCAAGGGCTTCTGGATCCAGGACCCGAACCCGGACGCCGACCCGGCCACCAGCGAGGGCGTCTTCGTCTTCACCGGCGGCGCTCCGACCGTCAAGGTGGGCGACTCGGTGCTGGTCAGCGGCAAGGTGACGGAGTACTACCCGAACTTCGGCGGCGGCTCGCAGTCGCTCACCGAGATCAGCTCCCCGGCCGTCACGGTGCTCTCCTCGGGCAACCCGCTGCCCGCGTCGGTCGTGGTGGACACCCGCAACATCCCGGGCACCTACACCCCGCAGACCCCGGCCGGCGCCACCACCATCGAGGGCCTGGCGCTGAACCCGGAGAAGTACACCCTCGACTTCTACGAGTCGCTGGAGGGCATGCTCGTCGAGGTCAAGGACGTCCGGGTGATCCAGGCGACCGACAAGTACAACGAGCTCTGGGTCGCCGCCGACAAGCAGGACCAGAAGAGCAAGCGCGGCGGCGCGCTCTACGAGTCCTACGCCGAGCCCAACGTCGGCCGCCTGATGGTGCAGCAGCAGGCGCCGGTCGCGCAGCAGCCGTTCCCGGTCGCCAACGTCGGCGACGTGCTGACCGGCACCACCGGCGGCCCGCTGGACTACAACCAGTTCGGCGGCTACACCCTGGTGGCCGGCACCCTCGGCGCGCTCCAGGACAACCACCTGCAGCGCGAGGTGACCGCCCCGGCCACCGACCGCGAGCTGACCATCGCCACCTACAACGTGGAGAACCTGGCCCCGGGCAACCCGGACAGCAAGTTCGCCGAGCTGGCCCAGGCCGTCGTCACCAACCTGCGTTCGCCCGACATCGTGACCCTGGAGGAGATCCAGGACAACAACGGCGCCAAGAACGACGGCACGGTGGACGCGAGCCAGACCGTGGCCAAGTTCATCGCCGCGATCAAGGCGGCCGGCGGCCCGGCGTACGAGTGGCGCTCGATCGACCCGGAGAACGGCAAGGACGGCGGCGAGCCCGGCGGCAACATCCGCCAGGTGTTCCTGTTCAACCCGCAGCGGGTCTCCTTCACCGACATCCCCGGCGGCAACGCCACCACCGCGGTGGACGTGGCCGGCACCGGCGCCGGCACCGCGCTGACCGCCTCGCCCGGCCGGATCTCCCCGGCCGACGAGGCCTGGGCCAACAGCCGCAAGCCGCTGGTGGGCCAGTTCTCCTTCCGCGGCAAGAAGGTCTTCGTCATCGCCAACCACTTCAACAGCAAGGGTGGCGACCAGGGCATCGACAGCCGGTTCCAGGAGCCGACCCGCAGCTCCGAGGTGCAGCGGATCAAGCAGGCGACCGTCGAGCAGGCCTTCGTGGCCAAGCTGCTGGCCGCCGACAAGGAGGCCAAGGTGGTCTCGCTCGGCGACTTCAACGACTACCAGTTCTCGCCCGCGCTGGCCACGCTCACCAAGGACGGCGTGCTGCGCGACCTGGTGAACGAGCTGCCGGAGAAGGAGCAGTACTCGTACGTCTACCAGGGCAACTCGCAGGTGCTGGACCACATCCTGGTCAGCCCCGAGGTCGGGTACGCCAAGTACGACGTGGTGCACATCAACAGCGAGTTCGCCCAGCAGGCGAGCGACCACGACCCGCAGGTGGTCCGCATCAAGCCGTGACGCCCGTCGGGGCGTGACCGAGGGGGCGGTGACCGGGGTCTGGTCACCGCCCCCTCGGGGTCTTCGGACGCGGGCGCGGCCACTGCGCGGCCGGGGCCGGCGCAGGGCCGTCGGCGCCGGACGGCTACCGCAGCGCGGCGAGCACCGCGTCCGCCATCACCTTCTCGCCGGTCGCGTTCGGGTGGAACGGGACGGCGGGGGAGCCGGGCAGCGCGCCCTCGATCCACCGGTCGTCCGAGCAGACGTCGTGCCCGGCAGTCGGGCCCGCGGTGTCCACGAAGGTGGCGCCGTTGGCGGCGGCGGTGGACTTCAGCATCGCGTTGAGCTCGCCCAGCACACCGTGCAGGTACGGGACGTCGCCCGGGGCGATCGGCTGGCGGAAGACGCACGACGCGCCGTCGGCCGGCAGCACGGACGGGTAGCCGACCAGCAGCACCCTGGCGTTCGGGGCCTTGGCGTGGATCCGCTTCAGCACGTCGGCGACCTGCGGCCGGGCCGCCTCGATCCGGTCGGCCAGGTCGTCGTTGCCGTACTGCCAGGACCAGCTGGACCAGTCCCAGTGGCCGTGGTGGAAGACGTCCTTGCAGGGGGTGCCGAGCGGGTTGACCACCGCGCCGGCGATGCAAGTGGCGACGAGGTCGCCGAGCCCGAGGTCGGTGACGCCGAGGTCGTTGCCGCCGATGCCCAGGGTCACCAGGTCGGTGTCGGGGGTGACGGCGTCCAGCTGCGGGTCGTTGACCCTGATGAACGCGTCGTACTGGGCCTGCGTCATCGCCTTCACCTTGGCGGCCGCACAGGTGACGTCGGTGTAGTTCGCGGCCTTGAGCGCAGCGGCCACCAGGTGGCCGTAGTTGCGGTCCGAGCGCAGGCAGAGGCCGGCCGACTGGCCGGGGACTCCGGCGCCGGCGGCGTAGGAGTCCCCGAGCGCGACGTAGTGCCGGGGGGCGGGGGTGGCGGCCTGCGCGCTGGTGGAGGTCAGCGCGAGCGCGGCGCCCAGCGCGGCGGCGCCGAGCAGGGCGGACTTCCGGGAGTTCCGGGGGGTCCGGGAGTTCCGCACGGAGTTCCGGTCGGGGTGGGGGCCGGGGGCGGTGCGGAGTTTCCGGGCAGGGCGGAGCACGGTTCCTCCTGGGGGAGAGAAACGACGGTGGGTGGGGGTCGTGCCAGCCGCGGCCACAGCTACTCACAGGTAAGTTACTTCCAGGTTTCGCGGGCGTCCATGCCTCCCGCCGAAATTTCCGAAATTCCGTCAGATGGTATTTCGAATTTCGCTCCACGCCGTATCGGAGGTATTTCCGGTACGCAGTGGAGCGGAATTGCCGGCGGGCCCGGTTACCGACCGGTTGACTGGCCGTCGCCGCAGGCCGCACTATCGGGCGCACGCCGCAGTATCGGGCGCACACCGCACTGCCGGAGCACCGATGGAGGATCCCGCATGGCCCTTGACGCCGACGTCATCGTCATCGGAGCCGGACTCGCGGGGCTCGCCGCGACCGCCGAACTCGCCGACGCCGGACGGAAGGTGATCCTGCTCGACCAGGAGCCGGCGGCCTCGTTCGGCGGCCAGGCGCACTGGTCCTTCGGCGGCCTCTTCCTGGTCGACTCGCCCGAGCAGCGCCGGATGCGGATCCGCGACTCGCACGCGCTCGCCTGGCAGGACTGGCTCGGCACGGCCGGCTTCGACCGCGCCGAGGACGCCTGGCCGCGCCGCTGGGCGGAGGCCTACGTCGCCTTCGCCGCCGGCGAGAAGCGGTCCTGGCTGCGGGAAATGGGCGTCCGGTTCTTCCCGGTCGTCGGCTGGGCCGAGCGCGGCGGCCTGCACGCCGACGGGCCCGGCAACTCCGTGCCACGCTTCCACATCACCTGGGGCACCGGACCCGGACTGCTCGAACCCTTCGTGCGCCGGGTCCACGACGCCGCCCGGCGCGGCCTGGTCGACCTGCGCTTCCGCCACCGCGTCACCGGACTGTCCGTCACGGCCGGGGTCACCGACACGGTGAGCGGCGAGGTGCTGGTGCCCAGCCCGGCGGGGCGCGGTGAGGCCAGCTCGCGCGAGGTGGCCGGCCACTTCGAGCTGCGCGCCCAGGCGGTGGTCGTCACCTCCGGTGGCATCGGCGGCAACCACGACCTGGTCCGCAAGTCATGGCCGGCCCGGCTCGGCACCCCGCCGGAGCGGCTGCTCTCCGGCGTCCCGGCCCACGTGGACGGGCTGATGCTGGGCATCGCCGGCGAGGCCGGGGCCAACCTGATCAACGGCGACCGGATGTGGCACTACACCGAGGGCATAGAGAACTGGGACCCGATCTGGGCCCGGCACGGCATCCGCATCCTGCCCGGCCCGTCCTCGCTCTGGCTGGACGCCCGCGGCCGCCGGCTGCCCGTCCCGCTCTTCCCCGGCTTCGACACCCTCGGCACCCTGGAGCACATCCGCTCCACCGGGTACGACCACACCTGGTTCGTGCTCAGTCAGAAGATCATCGAGAAGGAGTTCACCCTCTCCGGCTCCGAGCAGAACCCCGACCTCACCGGGCGCTCGCTGCGCGGCGTCCTCGGCCGGGCGCTGCCCGGCGCCCCCGGCCCGGTCCGGGCCCACCTGCGGCACGGGCCGGACTTCGTGGTCGCGAGCAACCTCGGGGACCTCGTCCGCGGGATGAACGCCAAGACCCGCGAGCCGCTGATCGACCCGGACGACCTGCGCCGCACCGTTGAGGCCCGGGACCGGCAGCTCGCCAACCCCTTCGCCAAGGACCTCCAGGTCACCGCGATCCACGGCGCCCGCCGCTACCTCGGCGACAAGCTGATCCGCACCGCGGCCCCGCACCGGATCCTCGACCCGGCCGCCGCCCCGCTGATCGCCGTCCGGCTGGGCATCCTCACCCGCAAGTCGCTCGGCGGGCTGGAGACCGACCTCTCGGCCCGCGTCCTGCGACCCGGCGGCGGGGTGCTGGACGGCGTCTACGCGGCGGGCGAGGCGGCCGGCTTCGGCGGCGGCGGCGTGCATGGCTACCGCTCGCTGGAGGGGACCTTCCTCGGTGGCTGCCTGTTCTCCGGGCGGACGGCGGGCCGGGCGGCGGCGGCAGCGACGGCGTAGCGTCCGGCGGGTGCCCGGCGGCGCCCGCAGGGCCGGAACCCGTCGCTCGGCGCTCGCCGTTCGGCTCTCGTCGCTCAGCGCCTGTCGGTCAGCGCCTGTCGGTCAGCGCCCGTCGGTCAGTGCTCGTCGGTGAGGCCGAGGCGCAGGTGGTCGACGTGGTAGACCGCGTGGTCCAGCAGGGCGGCGACGTGGTCGTCGTGCAGGGAGTAGACCACCGAGCGGCCGCGGCGCTCGCCGACGACCAGGCCGAGGTTGCGCAGCAGGCGCAGCTGGTGGGAGCAGGCGGACTGCTCCATGCCGACGGCGTCGGCGAGTTCGGTGGCGGCCCGCGGCCCCTCCCGGAGCTGGGCGAGTATCAGCAGGCGGGAGGGGGTGGCGAGGGCCTGGAGGGTGTTCGCCACCTTGGCCGCGTTGGAGGCGTCCAGGCGCATCTGCGGCACGGCGTTCTCGGCGGCTGCGTGTCCCATGGGGGAATCCTACGGGCCCGGTCCGCGGCCGCCCTGGGCGAAGCCGTAGTGTGATCAACATATGAAAGCTTGTTCATGTGTTCCTGTATGGTGGCGTCCATGCCCGCCACCCCTGCGTCCAGCGCCCTGCTCACCCGGCCGCCCGCCCCCGCGGCCACCGCGCCACCGCGACCGCGCCGCACCAGGGTGCTGGCCCTGCCGGAGGCGCGCTGGGCGGCCGCGGCCACCGCCGCCTTCCTGGCCGCGCTCGCCGTCCAGATGCTCGGCGGCCCGGGCTGGGCCGCCGCCGCGCTGTACTCCGCCGCCTACCTGGCGGGCGGCTGGGAGCCCGCCCTGGCCGGGGTGGCGGCCCTGCGCACGCGGACCCTCGACGTCGACCTGCTGATGGTGGTCGCCGCGCTCGGCGCCGCCGCGATCGGCGAGGTGGTGGACGGCGCCCTGCTGATCGTGATCTTCGCGACCAGCGGCGCCCTGGAGGCGCTCGCCACCGCCCGCACCGCAGACTCCGTCCGCGGCCTGCTCGACCTCGCCCCCGCCACCGCGACCCGGCTGCGCGAGGACGGCGGCGAGGAGGCCGTCCCCACCGTGGAGCTGGCCGTCGGCGACATCGTGCTGATCCGCCCGGGCGAGCTGGTCGGCGCCGACGGGACGGTCCTGGACGGCGCGAGCGAGGTCGACCAGTCCACCGTCACCGGCGAGCCGCTGCCCGCCGCCAAGGCGGTCGGCGACGAGGTGTACGCCGGGACGCTCAACGGCTCCGGCGCGCTGCGGGTCCGGGTCGGCCGGGACGCCGCCGACACGGTGATCGCCCGGATCGTCGCCCTGGTGGCGGAGGCCTCCGGGACCAAGGCGCCCACCCAGCTCTTCGTCGAGCGGATCGAACAGCGCTACGCCGCCGGGCTGGTGGCGGCCACCCTGCTGCTGTTCGCCGTCCCGCTCGCGCTCGGCGCCGAACCGGACGGCGCCCTGCTGCGCGCCATGACCTTCATGGTCGTGGCCTCGCCGTGCGCGGTGGTGCTGGCCACCATGCCGCCGCTGCTCTGCGCCATCGCCAACGCCGGCCGGCACGGTGTGCTGGTCAAGTCGGCGGTGGTGATGGAGCGTCTCGGGCAGGTCGACGTCGTCGCGCTGGACAAGACCGGCACCCTCACCGAGGGCACGCCCGAGGTCACCGAGCTGCGCCCGCTCGACGGGGTGACGGCGGAGCAGCTGCTCACCCTCGCGGCCGCCGCCGAGCACGCCTCCGAGCACCCGCTGGGCCGGGCCGTGGTCGCCGCCGCCCGCGGGCGCGGCCTGCCGCTGCCGCCGGCCGAGGGCTTCACCGCCACCCCCGGCGTCGGGGTGCGGGCGCTGGTGGGCGGATCGGTGGTCGCGGTGGGCGCGCCCGGCCCGCACCGCTCCCGGGGGCCGGCCGCCGCCCCGGTCGCCGAGCTGGAGGAGGCCGGCCGGACGACGGTCGTGGTGCTGCGCGACGGCGAGCCGGTCGGGGTGCTGGGGCTCGCCGACCGGCCGCGCGGTCAGGCCGCCGCCGCGGTGCGCGGCCTGGCTGCGCTGACCGGGCGTCCGCCGGTGCTGCTCACCGGCGACAACCCGCGCGCCGCCGACCGGCTGGCCCGCGAGGTCGGTCTGACGGACGTCCGGGGCGGGCTGCTGCCGCACGACAAGCTGGCCGCGGTGCGCGATCTCGCCGCGGACGGCCACCGGGTGCTGATGGTCGGTGACGGGGTCAACGACGCGCCCGCCCTGGCCGCCGCGCACAGCGGAGTCGCGATGGGCCGGGTCGGTGCGGACCTCGCGCTGGAGACCGCCGACGCCGTCGTCGTGCGGGACGAACCGGCCGCCGTCCCGGCCGTGGTGGCGCTCTCCCGGCAGGCGCGGCGCCTGGTCGTGCAGAACCTGGTGATCGCCGGGACCTGCATCGCGGTGCTGGTGGTCTGGGACCTGGCCGGTACGCTGCCGTTGCCGCTCGGCGTCGCCGGGCACGAGGGCTCCACCGTGATCGTCGGCCTGAACGGCCTGCGGCTGCTGCGCGAACGGGCGTGGCGGCGGGCCCTGCCGCACGAGGCCCTGGGCCGGGAGGAGAGCTGAACCGATGAGCCGTCGGGACCGGGACCGTGAGCGGGACCAGACGCGCGGACGGGCGGGGGCCGGAGCCCCGGTGACCGTCACCGTCTGCCGCGGCTGCTGCTGCGGCACCCAGGAGAAGCACCCGGGCGTGGACCACGCCGGCCAGTTCGAGCGGCTGCGCGAGGCGGTCGGTTCGGCGGGCACCGTCCGGGCGGTGAAGTGCCTGGACGCGTGCGCGCACTCCAACGTGGTGGTGGTCGGCCCGTCCAGTGAGGGCCGCGCGGCCGGCGGCCGCCCGGTCTGGCTGGGCTGGGTGCTGGCGGACGACATGGTCGGCGAGATAGCCGAGTGGGTGCACGCCGGCGGCCCCGGCCTCGCCGACCCGCCGGGGCTGCTCGACCTCCAGCTGATCAGCGTCTCCCGGCGGGTCCGGGACGGCCTCCCGGGCTGACCGGGGCGGGCCGGGGCGCTCTTCGGCCGCCGTCCGACCCGGTCCGGCCGGCGGGCCGGGGCACTACCATTTCCTGGGGCGCCCCGGCTTGGGAGGAATCACGACGTGACCACGGTCTGCCGCATCTGCGCGGGCACCGGCCGCACCGCCGGCCTCAGCTGCCGCACCTGCCAGGGCACCGGCACCACCGAGGTCGGTGGCGGGGGCGGCAACTGCTTCCTCTGCGACGGCACCGGCGTCTACGTCCGCTACCGGGTCGACGCGGCCGGCGCCAAGCACGCCTACCGCGACGAGATCTGCCGCACCTGCGACGGCACCGGCAACCGCGCGGCCTCCACCTGGGACGAGATCGCCTGACCCGGCGTCCGCACCGAGCCCCCGCCGCTCCCGTTCCCGTTGCCGCCCCGCGGTTCCGGCCGGCCCCGACGGTGCCTCAGGGAGCGTGCCGCCGCGGATGATCCGGCCACGACCGGTTCCGCGTGGGCGGCTTTGCCGAGGCATGGTCGAACATTGGCGTTCGACTGACCGGCACGCCGGGGCTCGTTCACCGTACGTCCGTGTCCGGTCAACTCGCCGGTGGAAGAGTCCCGCCCATGGATATCCCCAACATGGGCGTGCCCGCGAAGCTCGCCGACCGCATGAGCATGGCCGAGCAGCACGAGTACCTGCGGGCCCGCTTCTCCCGCCGCCGGATGCTGCGCGCCGGTGCCGTCAGCGTCGGTGCCCTCGCGGTGGGCGGTGCGCTGGGCAGCGGCACCGCGACCGCCGCCCCGGCCTCCCCCCAGCTGCTGACCGGCGGCACCGCCGACGGCGTCGACGGCTCGCTGGTCGCCCCGATCGGCCGTCACCTCGCCTTCGGCCCCGAGCCGGACACCCAGTTCCGGGTCTCCTGGCAGGTCCCGGCTCCGGTCAAGAAGCCGTTCCTGCGCTTCGGCAAGCACCCGTGGGACCTCAGCCACAAGGTCCAGGCCGAGGTGCGCGCCCTGCACACCCCGGCGCTGACCCCGACCGGCCAGCCGGTCGACCAGTACTACCTGCACGTGGCGCTGGAGGACCTCCAGCCCGACACCACGTACTACTACGGCGTCGGCCACCAGGGCTTCGACCCCGCCTCGCAGCAGGCGATCTCCACCCTGAGCACCTTCCGCACCGCCCCCTCGCGCGACCACCGCTGGGGCAAGGTCTACGAGCCGTTCACCTTCACCGCCTTCGGCGACCAGGGCGTCAGCTCCCACGCGGCCGGCAACGACCACGTCATCCTGGCCCAGAACCCGGCCTTCCACCTGCACGCCGGCGACATCTGCTACGCCGACCCGGCCGGCTCCGGCCAGGACTCCGACAAGTCGGTCTACGACGCCCGCACCTGGGACGCCTTCCTGGTGCAGACCGAGACGGTGGCCTCGAAGGTGCCGTGGATGGTCTCCTACGGCAACCACGACATGGAGGCCTGGTACTCGCACAACGGCTACGGCGGCGAGAACTCCCGCTTCTACCTGCCCGACAACGGCCCCGACCCGCGGACCGTCCCGGGCGTCTACAGCTTCCGCTACAAGAACGTCGGCGTCATCTCGCTGGACGCCAACGACGTCTCCTACGAGATCCCGGCCAACCTGGGCGTCTCGGCGGGCAAGCAGACCAAGTGGCTGCAGCGCACGCTCAAGGACCTGCGCAACGACGAGACCGTCGACTTCATCGTGGTCTTCTTCCACCACTGCGCCTTCTCCACCACCCACCAGCACGCCTCCGAGGGCGGGGTCCGCGAGGCCTGGGTGCCGCTGTTCGAGAAGTACCGCGTCGACCTGGTGATCAACGGTCACAACCACGTCTACGAGCGCACCGACGCGATCCTCGGCAACAAGGTCGCCAAGGCGGTGCCCAGCGGCGCCACCGTCGAGCCGGCCACGGACGGCGTGGTGTACGTGACGGCGGGCGCGGCCGGCCGCAGCCTGTACCGCTTCGACGCCCCGGACACCTACGAGGGCCACGAGAACCGCCTCGACTCGGTGGACACCTACTACTTCGCCAAGGGCGGCGGCAAGGTGACCGAGAAGGTCGAGTGGTCGCGGGTCCGCTACACCGGTTACTCGTTCATCAAGGTCGACGTGACCCCCGCCCAGCTGGGCGCGAAGTCGTCCATGAAGGTGACCGCACTGGCCGAGGACGGCACGCAGGTGGACCACTACACGATCCTGCGCAAGGTCGGCGAGGGCTGGGACAGCGACCGCGACGACGACGGCGAGGGCGGCGGCTGGGGCTGGTAGCCCTTCCCGCGCGGTGATCCCCGCGGGCCCCGGCGCTGAACGCGGAGCAGTGGTTCAGCGCCGGGGCCCGTACATGATCACCGCGACCCCGGCGAGGCAGATCAGCGCCCCGATGACGTCGTAGCGGGTCGGGCGGAAGCCGTCCACCAGCACGCCCCAGAGCAGCGAGCCGGCCACGAAGACACCTCCGTAGGCGGCCAGCACCCGGCCGAACTGGCTGTCCGGCTGGAGCGCGGCGACGAAGCCGTACCCGCCGAGCACGACCACCCCGAGCCCGGCCAGCCACCACGGCCGGGACTCGCGCACGCTCTGCCAGATCAGCCAGCAGCCGCCGATCTCGGCAAGGGCGGCGAGGGCGAACAGGGCGGCGGAGCGCAGGACGGTCATGGTCGCCAAGCCTACGGACGGCCGACTACGGGGCGTAGAGGTCGCCCCCGTAGTTGGGCCCGTAGTACTCGATCAGCTTCTCCAACGGCTCGTCCTTGCGATCCAGCGCCTTGGAGATCACCGCGCGCGAGGGTGCCGCGTCCGGCGCCCAGGTCTCGGGCTTCCAGAGCGCGGAGCGCAGGAACGCCTTCGAGCAGTGGTAGAAGACCGCCTCGATCTCGACCAGGACGGCGAGCCGCGGGCGGTGGCCCTTGACGGTCATGGCGTCGAAGAACGGCGCGTCGCGCACCAGCCGGGCCCGGCCGTTGACCCGCAGGGTGTCGCCGCGGCCGGGGACGATGTAGATCAGCCCGATGTGCGGGTTGGCCAGGATGTTGTGGAAGCCGTCCGCGCGCCGGTTGCCGGGGCGCTCCGGGATCGCGATCGTCGTGTCGTCCAGCACGAGGGTGAAGCCGGCCGGGTCGCCCTTCGGCGAGGCGTCGCAGGTGCCGTCGGCGCCGGCGGTGGCCATGATGCAGAGCGGCGCGGCGGCGATGAAGGCCCGGTCGTGCTCGTGCAGGGTCCGGCGTTCCTTGGCGGCGTCGCGGGCGCTCGGTTCGCCGAGCAGGGCGCGCAGTTCGGCGGCGTCGGCGATTTCGGCGATCCCGTCCCGCCCGGTGGTCCCGTCGGGCCTGGTGGCTCCGGTGTGTGCGCTGGTGTCCATCGGTCGTCCCCCTTCGATCCGGTGCAAGACCGATGGTACGCCCGGGCCCCGCGCTGTCCGCGGGGCCCGTGGTGGCGGTGTGGTTCCGGGGTCAGACCTGGCGGTAGGTGGCGAGGAAGCGGCCGATCCGGTTGATCGCCGTCTCCAGGTCGTCGGCCCGGGGGAGGGTGACGAAGCGGAAGTGGTCCGGGCGGGGCCAGTTGAAGCCGGTGCCCTGGACGACGTGGATCTTCTCCCGGAGCAGCAGGTCCAGCACGAACTGCTCGTCGTCGACGATCCGGTGCACCGCCGGGTCGAGCTTGGCGAACGCGTACAGCGCGCCCTTGGGCCTGACGCAGCTGACGCCCGGGATCTCGTTCAGCGCCTTGTACGCCACGTCGCGCTGCTCGGTGAGCCGGCCGCCGGGCAGCACCAGGTCCTGGATGGACTGGTGGCCGCCGAGCGCGGCCTGTACCGCGTACTGGGCCGGGACGTTGGGGCAGAGCCGCATGCCGGAGAGCATGGTGAGGCCCTCCAGGTAGTCGGCGGCGTGCTGCTTCGGCCCGGAGACGACCAGCCAGCCGCTACGGAAGCCGGCCACCCGGTAGGACTTGGAGAGGCCGTTGAAGGTGAGGGTGAGCACGTCGTCGGCGAGCGCGGCGAGGCAGTGGTGCTCGGTGCCGTCGTAGAGGATCTTGTCGTAGATCTCGTCGGCCAGGACCATCAGCTGGTGCCGGCGGGCGAGGTCGAGGATGCCCTCCAGCAGTTCCTTCGGATAGACCGCGCCGGTGGGGTTGTTGGGGTTGATGACGACGATGGCCTTGGTCCGGGCGGTGATCTTGGCGGCGATGTCGTCGAGGTCGGGGTACCACTCCGCCTCCTCGTCGCACACGTAGTGCACCGCCTTGCCGCCGGCCAGCCGGACCACGGCCGTCCAGAGCGGGTAGTCCGGCATCGGGACGAGCACCTCGTCGCCGTCGTCGACCAGCGCGGTGACGGCCATCTGGATCAGCTCGGAGACGCCGTTGCCCAGGAACACGTCGTTGACGGTGACCCCGGAGACGCCGCGCTGCTGGTAGTACTGCACGACCGCGCGGCGGGCCGGCAGGATGCCGCGGGAGTCGCTGTATCCGTGGGCGTTGGGGAGGTTGCGGATGATGTCCTGGACGATCTCCTCCGGCGCCTCGAAGCCGAACGTGGCCGGATTGCCGGTGTTCAGCCGGAGCACGCTGTGCCCGGCCTCCTCCAGTGCGTTGGCCCGGTCGACCACCGGGCCGCGGATCTCGTAACACACGTCCTTCAGCTTGCTGGACTGCCGAAACTCCATCTGCGGCCTCCCGACCGTCGCCCGCCGTCGCTGCTGCGCGCCGACCGGCACGCCGTCCTGGTTGCTTTGTTCTACCAAGCAACCACTTGGAAAGTCCAACCTTTTGGCTATGCTGATCCACATGTCACGCCGAAGCTACGACCAGTACTGCGCCGTTGCCCGCGCCCTGGACGCGGTGGGGGAGCGCTGGAGCCTCCTGATCGTCCGTGAACTCCTCGCCGGCCCGCGCCGCTACACCGACCTGCACGCCGACCTGCCCGGCGTCTCCACCGACATCCTCGCGGCGCGGCTCAAGCAGCTGGAGACCGAGGGCCTGGTGCTGCGCCGACGGCTCGAACGGCCGGCCAACGCCACCGTCTACGAGCTCACCGAGCGCGGGGCGGCGCTCCGTCAGGTGATCGACGCCCTCGGTGTGTGGGGCCTGCCCTCGCTCGGCGAGCAGCGGCCCACCGACGCCGTCCGGGCGCACTGGGTGACCGCGCCCGCCTCGGCGGCCTCGCCCGCCACGCCGGTCGCTGCCGGCTAGCGCGGGCGCGGCGGTGGGCGTGACGGCGGGCGGCCGGGCGGCCGGGCGGGCGGCGGGCCCGTCGGACCCTGCGCGTACGATCGTCGGGCCATGGAGAACACTGCGGAGAACAGCGCGCGCACCGCGCCCACCAGGTACACCGGCTACGCCAGTTACGTCGCCGTCGGGGACAGCTTCACCGAGGGCATGTGTGACGAGGTCCTGCCCGACGGCCAGTTCCGCGGTTGGGCCGACCGGGTCGCCGGGCGGCTCGCCGCCGAGCAGCCCGGCGGCGGCTTCCGCTACGCGAACCTCGCCGTCCGCGGCAAGCTCATCGGCCAGATCCACGACGAGCAGCTCGCGCCCGCCGTCGCCATGGGCGCCGAGCTGGTCACCCTGGCCGGCGGGCTCAACGACGTCCTGCGCCCGCGCTGCGACATCGCCCGCGTCGAGGAGCTGCTCGGCCGCTCGGCGACCGCGTTGCGCGCGACCGGCGCCACCGTGGTGATGTTCACCAGCACCGACCCGACCCGCCGGATGGCGGGCAGCGCCCGGCTGCTCCCGGCCATCCTGCGGATGAAGGCCTTCGTGCACGAGCTCGGCCAGGACCCGGGCGTCGCGGTGGTCGACCTGTTCTCCGCGCCCTGCTTCGACGACCGCCGGCTCTGGGCCGACGACCGCCTGCACCTCTCGCCCGAGGGCCACCGCCGGGTCGCGGAGGCGGTGCTGGAGGCGCTCGGCCGCCCGGCCGGCTTCGACTGGCGCGCCCCGCTGGCGACCGCCGCCCCGCCGAGCCGCGGCGAGAAGCTGGCCGCCGACGCCCGCTGGGTCCGCACCCACCTCGGCCCGTGGATCGGCCGCCGCCTCACCGGCCGCTCCTCCGGTGACGGCCGTCCGCCGAAGCGTCCGGAACTCGCCCCGTACCCGGGTGCGTGAGACCTTCGGACCGGCTCCGCGCTCCCTGCGGCGGACCTGACAGGAAGTTGTCGGGATGCGCGGCTCCGCTGTCGGAGCGGTCGGTCGGTGGCGTCGAATCGGTATGCCCGGAACTCCTCCGGGCGTTGACGAACCACCTGAGGAGCACACCGATCATGCGTACCCTTCTCAAGGCCGCCGGCCTCGCGGCCGGCGCGGCCGCCCTCGCCCTGTCGACCCCGGTCGTGGCCAGTGCCGCCCCGGCCGGCCCCAGCGCCACCGGCAGCGGCGTGCCCTCCTGCGTGGTCGCCGAGACCGGCATGGTCGACCAGTACGTCGGCTATGCCAGGGCCACGAACAACTGCAGCACCACCCAGCGGGTGAAGTTCTACTACCTGGCCTGGCCCACCACCTGTCTGACGCTCGCACCGGGCCAGAGCGGCGAGATCCACGGCGCCGGGGGCGCCTGGGGCTTCGGCATCCAGCCCTGCTGACGCCCCGGCCCGCCATCGCGTTCCGGGCGGTGGCGGGCCGCCCGTGCGGCGGGGTCGTTCAGCCGCGGAAGAGGTTGTGCCCCACGTCGCTCGGCACCTCGTCCTGGTACGGGGTGCTGTCCGGGCCGGGGACGTGCTCGCCGGGGACCGGCTCGGAGCCCTCGCGGTGCAGCAGCACCACGCCGTCCTCGGACCAGACCTGCCGGTAGCCGTGCGCCAGCAGCAGCTCGATCCGGGCCGCCTGCTCGCGGTCGGTCTTGAACGGGAACGCCCGCTTGTCGGAGCGGATCAGGACGTACTCGCGCCCGCGCGGCTTCTCGTCCACCAGGACGACGTCGGTCCGGGCGGAGAGCCGGGGGGCGGCCTGGTTGTCGGCCTCGACGCCCGCACCGTCCGGGATCCGCTCGGCGCCGCGGAGCAGCGCCGCCTCGCTCGGCTTCGGCTGCCAGTAGGCCGGGACGAACAGGTTGGCCGCCCCCAGCGGCAGCGCGGCCGCGACCGTCACGGCGGCCGCCGCCACCCCGAGCCGCAGGGTGCGCCCGCTCGTGTGCCGGCGGCCCAGCACCTCCACCGCCGCGACCAGCAGGATCGGCCAGAGGAACGCGTCGTAGTGGCGGGCGATCGACCAGTGGTTCGGGTTGCTGGAGAGCACCCGCTCGGCCAGCAGCGGCACGGCGCAGAGCACCGTCGCCGAGCGGAGCGGGAGGGCGAACAGGGTGCCGAAGATCCAGAGCAGCAGCAGCGGCTTCAGCGGGGCGTCGACCAGGGTGGAGACGAGGACGGTCGGGTTCCGGAGGATGTGGGCGAGGGCGTCGCCGCCGTCCGAGCCGAGCGACTGGTAGTTCCAGTAGTAGCCCGGCGCACCGCCCATCGCCGGGATCAGCAGGCCGATCGCGAGGGCCGAGGCGAGCGGCCCGCCGAGCAGCAGGCCGAGGCCCCAGCGGACGGCCCGCCGGCGCCGGCCCGGGTCGCCGTCCCGGCGGCCCCGCAGGATCAGCACCAGCCCGTACGCGCCGACCGCCAGCCCCAGGTCCTCCTTGGTGCAGCAGAGCAGCAGCCCGGCCAGCGCCGCCGTGCCGTAGCGGCGGGCCATGCCGCGCTCCAGCATCAGCAGGGTGAGCGGGACGGCGAAGGCCACCTCGTGGAACCCGCCGCGCGAGGCCACCAGCAGCGGCCAGCCCAGCCCGTACGCGAGCCCCGCCAGGTCGGCGGCGCGGCGGGCGGTGCGCGGCTCGGCGCCGGCGAAGCAGCGGGCCGCGACCCGGCGGATCAGCGGCACGCCGGCCGCGAAGCAGAGCGCCTGCCCGACGAGCAGGGAGCGCGGGTCGTCCCAGAGCCAGTAGAGCGGAGCCATCAGCGCGATCACCGGGGAGAAGTGGTCGCCGAGGAGCGAGAAGTCGGCCGGGAACTCGTGGTGGAAGCTCTTCAGGGAGGAGACCGGCAGGCCGAAGTGCGCGTAGCCGCGCACGCCCTGGTCGAAGATGCCGAGGTCGAAGCCGCCGAGCTGGAGGGCGGTCCACTGCTGGAAGGCGATGCCGAGGCAGACCGCGAAGCAGAGCAGGGTGAGGGCGGCGGTGCGGGCGCGCGGGGAGAGCCGCAGGGGCGCGGCGGGCGCGGCCGGGGTGCCGGCGGTGTCCGTGGTGTCCGCGGGGGCGGGGGTGTCCTCCCCGGCGTCCGTGGTGTCCGGGGCGCCGGGGGAGCCCGTCGGGTCCTCGATGTCCGGGTACGGCGTCACGTCGTGCCGGGACATGCCTGCTCTCCTCAAGTGGTTCGGTCGATCGGGTCGCTCCGGTGCCCCGATCCCGTGCGGACCCGGACGGCACCGGCCGACCACACTAACCGACTGCCGCGACCGGCCCTCCGGTTCCCGCGGGCGACCGGCCCGGCTCGGGTCCGGCTCCGGCCGGGCGGCCGTCTCGGTACGCTCTACCAGGCACCATCGCGTCGTACGGAGGACAGGAACACAGTGACCGCGCCCGAGCCCACGCCCGTCAGCCTGGTGTCCGACTGCGGGAGCTGCTTCGGGCTCTGCTGCGTCGCGCTGCCGTTCGCCGCCGGAGCCGACTTCGCCGTCGACAAGTCGGCCGGAACCCCCTGCCGCAACCTGCAGACCGACTTCACCTGCGGCATCCACGCCCGGCTGCGCGACAGCGGCTTCCAGGGCTGCACGGTGTACGACTGCTTCGGCGCCGGCCAGCGGGTGTCCCAGGTCACCTACGGCGGCCGGAGCTGGCGCGAGGAGCCGCCGGGCACGTCCCGGATGTTCGAGGTGTTCCCGGTGGTCCGGCAGCTGCACGAACTGCTCCGGTACCTCACCGAGGCGCTCTCGCTCGCGCCCGCCCGCCCGGTCCACGCCGAGCTGCGCCGCGCGCTGGCCGAGACCGACCGGCTCGCCGCCGGTACCCCGGAGGAGATCCTCGCGGTGGACGTGCCCGCGCACCGGCAGGCCGTCGCCGAGCTGCTGCTGAAGGCGAGCGAGCTGGTCCGGGCCGGCGTCCCGCGCCGCCGCGAGCACCGGGGCGCCGACCTGTTCGGCGCCCGGCTGCGCGGCGCGGACCTGCGCGGGGCCAATCTGCGCGGCGCCCTGCTGGTCGCGGCCGACCTCGCCGGCGCGGACCTGCGGCTCGCCGACCTGATCGGCGCCGATCTCCGGGACGCGAACGTGGCCGGGGCCGACCTGACCGACGCGCTCTTCCTCACCCAGGCACAGCTCAACGCTGCCCGCGGCGATGCGACCACGCACCTGCCGGCGGGCCTGACCCGCCCCGCGCACTGGCCGGAGACGGCCCCGGCCGGCCCGGCGGCGGGCGGGGGCAAGGGTGCGGGCGGCGGTACGGGCACGGGCCGGTCCGGTGGCCGGCGTTCCGGCGGCGGCACCCAGGCCGGGCGCTCCGCCGGCCGTTCCGGCAGTGGTGCGTCCGGTGGCGGCGCTTCCGGCAGTGGTGCGTCCGGTGGCGGCCGCCAGGCCGGCCGTGGGTCGAGCGGTTCCGCGAGCGGCCGCGGGCAGGGCCGGGACGGACGCGGCGGGGGCCGGCCGGGCAGGCCCGGCCGGGGCTGACCCGGCTCCCGGCGGGAGCCTGCCGCGCAGGAAGTCGGCCCGGCCGACTTCCTGCGCAGACACGCCCTAGGCCGCGAGCAGGCGGGCGTGCAGTCGGCCGATCAGCTCCTCGTCGATCCCGAGGGCGTCGGTGACGTAGGCGCGGACCGATCCGTGGGCGGCCGCCAGGTCGGCGAGCGTGAGCCGGATCACCTGCTCGGGCGCCCGGCCGAACGACGGCCAGCGCAGCGCCCGCCCCGGGTTGGCGGCGTGCCAGTCGGCGACCAGGCGTGCGGTGACCAGTTCGGTGAGCGCGAAGTCGGCGGCGATGTCGTCGTCGGCGACCCCGAGCAGGGTGAGCACCAGGGCGGCGATCAGCCCGGTGCGGTCCTTGCCCGAGGCGCAGTGGAACACCACCGGCCGGTCGGCCGCGGCGATCAGCTCCAGGACCTGCCGGATCTCCGCGGTGCCGTCCGCGGCCACTTCGGCGAACCGGTCCGCGAGGTAGCGCCAGGGGTCGACGTCCGGGTCGATCTCCGCCTGGTCGTACGGCCGGTGCTCGATGGACAGATTGTGGTAGGCCACGCCCTCCAGCTCGGGGATCCGGCCACGGCGGGCGATCTCCCAGGGGTAGCGCAGGTCGATCACGGTCCCGATGCCGAGCGCCCGGAACCGCTCCAGGTCGGCGGGCGTGGCGAGCTTGCCGAGCGAGTCCGACCGGTACAGCAGGCCCCAGCGGACCGCCCGCTCGCCGGCGCCCGGGTAGCCGCCCAGGTCGCGGAAGTTGAACGGTCCGTCGAAGATCAGATGGCGTGTCATGTTCGCACCCTAGAGCCTGCGTTCGATTGCCGGGCCGGGAGCGGGAAGTCGGACCGGCCGACTTCCTGCTCCGGCCGACTTCCCGCTGCGGGGGCTCAGCGCTGCTCGGGTGCGCCCACGACGGCCCCCAGCAGGCCCGGGAAGGCCTCGTCGAACTCCTCCGCGCGCAGCGCGTTCATCCGGGAAGTGCCCACGTAGTACTGCCGGATCAGCCCGGCCTCGCGCAGCACGTGGAAGTGGTGGGTGGCGGTGGACTTGCTGACCGGCAGGTCGATCGCGCCGCAGGCGAGGTCCTGGTGCGCGGCGTGCAGTTCACGGACGATCAGCCGGCGGACCGGGTCCACCAGGGCCTCCATGGCCTGCTGGAGTCCGACCGTCCGGACGTCGGGGTGCGGCGGCACGCGGTCCCGGCCGCTCCGTCGCGGCGGTGCCGCCGTCGGGTTCGTCTTCGCCGCCACGGGTGTTGCCGTTCCTGATGTCGCCGCCATCGTCCCGTCGTCCTCCCTGAGTGCCGTCTTCCCGCGGCCATCGTACGGCGCGGGCCGAAGTATGGCGATGGTCAAAGTATGCCTGGCGTCGAAGTTTGACAGCATCCGTACTTTGAGGTTGAGTCGGATCTGTCGGCGCCGTCGCCCGCGCCGACCTCATCGGTGGGGAAAGGAAGTTGAGCGATGGTCAGGACGGTGCGGTTCCACGAGTCGGGCGGGCCCGAGGTGTTGCGGCTGGAGGAGGCCGAGATCGGCTCGCCCGGCCCGGGCGAGCTGCTGATCCGGGTCGACGCGATCGGCCTCAACCGGGCCGAGGTGCTCTTCCGCAGCGGCCGGTACATCGAACCGGTACGGGAGTTCCCGGCGCGGCTCGGCGCCGAGGCCGCGGGGGTGGTCGAGGCGATCGGCGAGGGTGTCACGGGGTTCGCCGTCGGTGACGCGGTCAGCGTGGTGCCGGCCTTCTCGATGAACGACTACGCCGTCTACGCCGAGCGCGCGATCGTCCCCGCGCGGGCCGTCCTGCGCCGGCCCGACGGGCTCGACGCCGTCGGCGGCGCCGCGGTCTGGATGCCGTACGTGACCGCGTACGGAGCGCTGGTGGACGCCGGCCGGCTGCGCGCCGGGGACGCCGTGGTGGTCACGGCCGCGTCCAGCAGCGTGGGCCTGGCGGCGATCCGGATCGCCAACCGGGTCGGCGCGGTGCCGATCGCGACGACTCGTACGGCGGCCAAGCGGGACGCGCTGTTGAAGGCCGGTGCGGCCGAGGTGGTGGTCACGGCGGAGGAGGACGTCGCCGGGCGGGTGGCGGCCCTGACCGGCGGGCGCGGCGCGGAGTTCGTCTTCGACGCGGTCTCCGGCCCGGGGGTTTCGGAGCTGCTGGGCGCGCTGGCCCCGGGCGGCACGCTCTTCGTCTACGGCGAGCTGAGCGGGCGGGAGGGGTTGCTGCCGCCGCTGGCCCTGCTGGCCGGGCGCAGCATCCGCGGCTACACGCTGCACGAGGTCACCCGCGACCGCGAGGGCCTGGCCCGGGCGGAGGCGTTCGTCGCCTCGGGCCTGCGGAGCGGGGCGTTCGCGCCCGTCGTGGACAGGGTGTTCGGGCTGGCGGAGATCGCCGAGGCCCACCGGTACATGGAGGCGGGCGAGCAGGTCGGCAAGATCGTGGTCACCGTGGACCACTGACGCCCGGCGACGCTCCCGGCGGGCTGCCCGTACGGCGGGCGGCCCGCCGGTGGCGGCGCTCAGACGCTCCGGTCGGCCAGCACCTCGCGGATCACGTGGCGCGCGTTGGCGGCGAGCGCCGGGTTGGTCGAGCGGTAGTAGGGGAGTTGGATGAGCGCGATGGACAGCGCCCAGGCGCGTCCGCGCTCCCAAGCGGCGTCGTCGGCGGCGAGGGCGGCCCGGAAGGCCGGGCGGGCCCCGGCCGGGAGCAGGTTCCACGCGGCGATCAGGTCCACGGTCGGGTCGCCGATCCCCATCGCGCCGAAGTCCAGGACGGCGCTGAGCCGTTGGCCGACGAGCAGCAGGTTGCCGGGGGAGAGCTCGCCGTGCATCCAGGAAGGTCCGCCGGGGTGCTCCGGGAGGCGGAGTGCCTTCTCCCACAGCGCCGTTGCCGCCGCGGTGTCGATCGTCCCGTGCAGCCGGCCGATCGCTGCCCGGGTGGGCGCGTCCCGCGCGGCCAGCGGCACCCCGCGCGCGGCCGGCGGGCCGTCGCCGGGGTCGACGGCGCGCAGGGCGTTGACGAACCCGGCCAGGTCGTGGGCGAGTTGGAGCGGCGCGGCGAGCGCGCCGGCGACCGGGTTGGCGCCGTCGAGCCAGCGCAGCACCGACCACTCCCACGGATAGCCGGCGGTCGGCCGCCCGGCCGCCAGCGGCACGGGTATGGGCCGCGGCAGGCGCGGCGCGAGCCGTGGCAGCCAGTGCCGTTCGCGTTCGACGCCCGCCGAGGCCCACGCCACCCGGGGCAGCCGGACGGCGAGTTCGGTGCCGAGCCGGAACATCGCGTGGTCCGCCCCGGGGGCGGCGACCGGGGAGAGCGGCAGGCTCCGCCACTGCGGGAACTGGGTGGCCACCAGCCGTCGCACCAGGGCCGCGTCGATGTCCGGTTCGTCGTCATGCATCCTGACGGCAGCGCACATGCCCGGCACTGTACCGCCGGAATCGCGCCGATCGGCTGGATTTCGAACACTGGGATGGGGGCCATGGCGGCCAAGTGGGACCGTTGGGTCATGTGGGGGGCGCTCGGTGGTGCGGGGGCGCTGATGGTCGCCGCCGTCACGGGCCGGGTGAACCGCCGGTCGGGCGGGCTCCTGGTCCTGCGGGAGTGGCTGGACCGGCCGTTGCTGTTCGGGACGCTCGTCCTGGCCCTGTTCTTCGTGGCGCTGGTCTCCTCGCGCGGGAAGGTCTGGGCGCGCAGCGCGCTCGGCGCCGTGGTGGTGGCGCTGGCGATGGGCACGGTGCCGCTCTGGTTCCTGTCCACGGTGGTCTTCTCCGACGACCACCGGACGACGCGCAACGAGGCGGCCCCCGGCCGGCCGGACCGCAGGCTGGTGGTGGAGCAGGACACGGCGGGCTTCGGCCCCGACCCGCTCTACTGGGTCTACCTCGACGAGGGCACCGGTCTCGGCACCCGTCGGTGGAAGGTCGCCTACGTCAACGGTGACGCCAACGGCATCAAGGAGCTCGGCTGGGCCGGCCCGGACCGGCTCCGCCTGGTGACGGAACAGGCGGACCTCGTGATCCGGATCGCCGGGAACGGCAGGCCGGACCGCACGGTCGAGGACGGGTACTGAACCGAGCGCCGCGCCACGCCCGGCCGCGACGGGGCGGGGGCGTCGTCGGCACCTGCCAGAATGCCGGGGTAGGGGAACAGCAACTCTGGAGAAGGTGACCGGCTTCGTGACCACGCCAGTCGAACAGGTGGCCCAGCAGGCGCAGCAGGCGATCGAGCGGAAGATCGCCGAGGAGCTGGACGTCCGCACGGGCCAGGTGAAGGCGGCCGTCGAGCTGCTGGACGGCGGCGCGACCGTGCCGTTCGTGGCCCGCTACCGCAAGGAGGTCACCGGCTCGCTCGACGACGCGCAGCTGCGCACCCTGGAGGAGCGGCTGCGCTACCTGCGCGAGTTGGAGGAGCGCCGCACCGCCGTCCTGGAGTCGATCGGGGCGCAGGGCAAGCTGGACGACGCGCTGCGGCAGCAGATCCTCGCGGCCGACTCCAAGGCCCGGCTGGAGGACATCTACCTCCCGTACAAGCCGAAGCGGCGCACCAAGGCGCAGATCGCCCGCGAGGCCGGCCTGGAGCCGCTGGCCGACACCCTGCTCGCCGACCCGGCGCAGGACCCGGCCGCGCTGGCCGCCGGCTACCTCAACGAGGCGGTGGCCGACCAGGCCGCCGCACTGGAGGGCGCGCGGGCCATCCTGGTCGAGCGCTTCGGCGAGGACGCGGACCTGGTCGGTTCGCTGCGCGAGCGGATGTGGACGCGTGGCCGGCTGGTCGCCACCGTCCGTGACGGCAAGGAGCAGGACGGCGCCAAGTTCGCCGACTACTTCGACTTCGCCGAGCCGTACACCAAGCTCCCCTCGCACCGGATCCTGGCGATGCTGCGCGGCGAGAAGGAGGAGGTGCTCGACCTCGACCTCTCCCCGTACGACGGTGAGGAGGCCGGCGACCTCCCCGGGGAGAACGACTACGAGCAGCGGATCGCCGCCCGGTTCGGCATCGCCGACCACGGCCGCCCGGCCGACAAGTGGCTCGGCGACACCGTCCGCTGGGCCTGGCGCACCCGCGTCCTGGTCCGGCTCGGCATCGACCTGCGCGGCCGGCTGCGCCAGGAGGCCGAGGAGGAGGCTGTGCGCGTCTTCGCCGCCAACCTGCGCGACCTGCTGCTCGCCGCGCCCGCCGGCACCCGCGCCACCATGGGCCTCGACCCGGGCTTCCGCACCGGCGTGAAGGTCGCCGTCGTCGACGCCACCGGCAAGGTGGTGGCACACGACACGATCTACCCGCACCAGCCCGCCAACAAGTGGGACGCCGCGCTGGCCACCCTGGCTGCGCTGGCGAAGCGGCACGCCGTCGACCTGGTCGCGATCGGCAACGGCACCGCCTCCCGCGAGACGGACAAGCTGGCCGAGGACCTCATCAAGCGCCACCCGGAGCTGAAGCTCACCAAGGCGATGGTCAGCGAGGCCGGCGCCTCCGTCTACTCGGCCTCCGCGTTCGCCTCGCAGGAGCTGCCCGACCTGGACGTGTCGATCCGCGGCGCGGTCTCGATCGCCCGCCGGCTGCAGGACCCGCTGGCCGAGCTGGTCAAGATCGACCCCAAGTCGATCGGCGTCGGCCAGTACCAGCACGACCTGAGCGAGGTGAAGCTCTCCCGCTCGCTCGACGCGGTGGTCGAGGACTGCGTGAACGCGGTCGGCGTGGACGTCAACACCGCCTCCGCGCCGCTGCTCACCCGGGTCTCCGGCATCACCGGGACGCTGGCCGACAACATCGTCGCGCACCGCGACGCCAACGGCCCGTTCCGCACCCGCAAGGAGCTCAAGGGCGTCGCCCGGCTCGGTCCGAAGGCCTTCGAGCAGTGCGCGGGCTTCCTGCGCATCCCGGACGGGGACGACCCGCTGGACGCCTCCAGCGTGCACCCGGAGGCGTACCCGGTGGTGCGCCGGATCCTCGCCGGCACCGGCGGGGAGCTGCGGCAGCTGATCGGCAACAGCAGCGCGCTGCGGGCCCTGAAGCCCGGGGACTTCGCCGACGACACCTTCGGCATCCCGACCGTCACCGACATCCTCGGCGAGCTGGACAAGCCGGGCCGTGACCCGCGCCCGGCGTTCCGCACCGCGACCTTCAAGGAGGGCGTCGACAAGATCGGCGACCTGGAGGTGGGCATGGTGCTGGAGGGTGTGGTCACCAACGTCGCGGCCTTCGGGGCCTTCGTCGACGTGGGCGTCCACCAGGACGGCCTGGTGCACGTCTCGGCGCTGTCGAAGAACTTCGTCAAGGACCCGCGCGAGGTGGTCAAGCCCGGCGACATCGTCACCGTGCGGGTGACGCAGGTGGACGTGCCGCGCAAGCGGATCGGGCTGACGCTGCGGCTGGACGACGAGGTCGGGCGCCCGGGCGGCGGCCGTGACCGCTCCGGCGAGCGCTCCGGTGAGCGCGGGGGCGACCGGGGCGGGCGGCAGGCGCGCCCGCCGCGGCAGGACCGGCGCGGCGCGGGCGGCGGCTCGGGCTCGGGCTCGGGCGGCCAGGCCGCGCCGGCCAACAGCGCCATGGCGGACGCCCTGCGCCGGGCCGGCCTGGCCGGCGGCGGTGCGGGCTCCGGCTCCGAGGGCGGCCGCCGCTCCGGTCGGCGCTGACCGCCGAAGCGGCGCGGCGAGTTTGCCGCCGACCGCCTGACGCGCCGGGCCGGTGGACGTGCTGTCCACCGGCCCGCCGCCGCCCCGGCCCGGGCGCGGGTCAGACCAGGAGCTTGTCCTTGGCCTTCTGGTACTCCTCCTCGCTGATGGCGCCGCTGGCCTTGAGGTCGGCCAGCTTGGCCAGGTCCTCGACGTGGCTGCCCCCACCGCGAGCGGCACCGCCGCCGCCTCCCGCAGCGGTGGCACCCCCGGCCTGCCCGGGTGTCTCGGCGGCCGCGTCGCGGATGTAGGCCTTGAAGGCGTCCTCGTTGCGCCGGGCCTGCGCGACGTCCCGCTCGCCCATCGATTTGCCGCGTGCGATGACGTAGACGAGCACACCGATCAGCGGGATCAGGATCACCAGGATCAGCCAGCCCGCCTTGCCCCAGCCGCTGAGGTCGTGGCTGCGGAAGATGTCCGTGATGATCTTGAACAGCAGGAAGAACCAGAGGATCCAGAGGAACAGCTCCAGCATCGTCCAGAAGATGTTCAGCAGCGGGTAGTTGTCCATGACGCTCCTGTCGGTGCGGACTCGAATTCAAACCGAGTTCAAACGAGTCTTATCACCGCAAATCGGACAATGCGCTCTGCTGTTCGGCCATCCCAGTGATCTTCGGCAGTGCCGGGAATACCGCGCCGGCCCGCCGGGAGGGTTGCGCGGCCGGCCCGCCGCCCGCCGGGCTCAGCCCGCCGCGGCCCGCTGCCGCAGCTCGACCGCCAGCCCGATCAGCTCGCCCCACCACGCGTCGCGGCCGCCCACCAGCAGGCGCTGCGCCTCGGCCGGCTCGACCGCCCGCACCTCGACCACCTGCTCGCCGTCGTCCGGGTTGGTCGGGGCGGACTCCACGGCCACCTCCGCCCAGCCCCAGAGCCAGGCCTTCTCGGGGTGCGGCTGCCACGGCCGGTAAGGCTCCGGCAGGTCGGTGACGCAGCGGTGTGCACCCAGCCAGGCCGGCTCGCCGAGCAGCCGGGCGCCGGCCTCCTCGCGCAGCTCCCGGACCAGGCAGGACTCGATCGACTCGCCGTGCTCCCGGGTGCCGCCCGGCAGGAACCAGTGGTCGCGCTCGTCCCGGCAGAGCACGACGCGCCCCTCGGAGAACCCCACCAGGTGGATGTTGGTGATCAGCTCGTCCGGTGGCAGTGCGAGCGAGAAACGCGCGTCGTAGCGGCCCCAGGACCAGTACTGCGGCGCGTGCAACGCGGGGAACCGCGCGGCCAGTTCGGCCGCTCTGGCGGGGGTGTCCGGTCGGTCGGTGGTGTCGGTCATTCCGTGATCGTAGTCCCGGCCGGGTGGCGCGCGGGGGCGGGCGGTCCGGCGAGGGTGAGGCCGCCGCCGTCGTGGCTGCGCAGGCGGTGCGGGATCGCGGCCGGCAGCGGGGCGCCGACCCAACTGCCCAGCGAGATCTCGGCGGTGATGCCAGGTCCGAAGCCGGCGATCAGGCCCCGGGCGCCGTCGGCGGCCGAGCCCTCCTCGAACAGCCGGGCCAGCGCGTCGAAGACCACCGCACTGGCGATGTTGCCGCGCTCGGTGAGGGTGGCCCGGCTGAACCGGAATGCGGCCGGCTCCAGCTCCAGGAAGCGGCAGAGGTCGTCCAGGATGCGCGGACCGCCCGCGTGGACGATGTAGAAGCCGAGCCCGGAGGCGCTCCAGCCGTGCTCGGCGGCCAGCCTGTGCAGGGCGGGGGCGAGCATCTCCATGGTGCCGGGCACGCGCTTGTCGAGCTGGAAGTGGAAACCGGTGTCCTTGACGCCGTAGGAGATCCAGTCCTCGGTGTCCGGCACCAGGTGCGAGCCGTTGCGTTCGATCCGCACGCCGGTACCGCCGCGGCCGCGCACCACGGCGGCGGCGACCGCGTCCCCGAACAGGCCGTTGGAGAGCAGCGAGCCGACGCCGAGGTCGGTCGGCTGGTAGCAGAGCGAGCAGAACTCGCAGGCCACGATCAGCACGTTGGCGCCGGGGTAGGCGCGGCAGAAGTCGTGTGCCCGGTTGACGGCGGCGCCGCCGGCCGCGCAGCCGAGCTGGGCGATCGGCACCTGGCGGGTGTCGGGGCGGAAGCCCATGGTGTTGATCAGCCACGCCGTCAGCGAGGGCATCATGAAGCCGGTGCAGGAGACGTAGACGATCAGGTCGATCTCCCGGGCGGACAGCTCCGCGTACCCGAGGGCGCGCTCGACCACCTCGGGGACGCGGCGCTTGGCCTCCCGCTCGTAGACCGTGTTGCGGGTGGTGAAGCCGGGATGCCGCAGCGTCTCGTCGATCGGCTGGACCAGGTGCCGGGTGCGCACCCCGGTGTTCTCGATCAGCCGCAGTGCCAGGGGGAGTTGCGGGTGGTCCGCGTGCAGGGTGCGGGCCAGGTCGAGGGTCTGGTCGAGGGTGATGACGTGTTCGGGTACGGCGACGGCGGGTCGGCAGAGTGTTGCCATGGGTGGAGGTCTCCCCTGGTGGCCCGCGCCGGTGGGTGGGCGGCGCGGGCGGTGGCCTACGGGTGCGTCGGGCGGGCGCCGGGACGGCGCGGCGGGGAGGCCGTCACCAGGCGACCGGCAGGGTCCGCGGGTAGCGCCAGATCGAGCCCGTCCGCCAGTCCAGCTCCGCCGGCGGCACGGCGAGCCGCAGCCCGGGGAAGCGGCGCAGCAGCGTGCCGATGGCGACCTGGAGCTCCATCCGGGCCAGATGGGCGCCGGCGCAGTGGTGGGTGCCGTAGCCGAAGGTCATGTGGGTGGCCGTGCCGCGGTCGAGGTCCAGCTCGTCGGGCCGCTCGAACACCGCCGGATCGCGGTTGGCGGCCAGGTAGGAGACGTGCACGGCCTCGCCGGCCCGGATCGACACCCCGCCCAGCTCGACGTCCTCGGTGGCGACCCGGGCGATGCCGACGCCCTGCCGGAAGGGGATGAAGCGGAGCAGCTCCTCGATCGCGCGCGGTAGTTCCTCGGGCCTGGCCCGGAGCTTCGCCAGCTGCTCGGGGTGGGTGAGCAGGGTGTAGGCGATGTTGCCGATCTGGTAGGTGCTGGTGTCGTGGCCGGTGACCAGCAGCACCATGGCCATGACGGCGAGCTCCTGGTCGTCCAGCAGCTCCTCCTCGTCCCGGGCGGTGGCGAGGGCGCTGATCAGGTCGTCCCCGGGGTCGCGGCGCCGGGCGGCGGTCAGCTCGGTGAAGTAGGCGCGCAGGGCGGCCTTGGCGCGCACCTGGCCGTCGCCGCTGCCGGGGCCCATCGCCATCATCGCGACGGCGTGGCCGCGGAGTTCGGCGCGGTCCTCCGCGGGGATGTCGAGCAGCTCGCAGATGGTGGTCATCGGGAGCCGGCCGGAGAGGTGGTGCACCAGGTCGGCCGGGGCGCCGTGCTCCTCCATGGCGTCCAGGTACGCGTCGACGGTGCGCTGCGTCCGCGGGCGCAGCTGCTCGACCTGCCGGTTGGTGAACCCCTTGGCCACGAGTCGGCGCAGCCGGTTGTGGGCGGGCGGGTCCATCAGGTTGATCGCCTCGGCCTGGGCGATCGGCGCGGGCGTCATCCGGGGCAGGTCGCGGCCGATGCCGGCGGCCCGGCTGAACCGCCGGTCGGTGGTGACGACGCGGACGTCCTCGTACCGGGTGGCCAGCCAGGCCTCGCCCTCGCCGTGCGGCAGCCGGATCCTGGCGATCCGCTCCTCGGTCAGCAGCCGCTTGAGGAGGGGGTCGAACTCCAGGCCTTCGGTGTGGTCGAAGGGGCAGTCCCACACGGGGGCGGAGGTAGTCACGGGCTGATCCAAGTGGCCGGAGTCGGGTGCCGCCCGGACTTGGTTCGTACGGGCGCGGACGAGGCGATGTTCCCCCGCCGGGCGGCGGAAATCCCGATCGTGGGGATACTTCGCTCGATCGAGCGAGATAGCTGATTGTCTGCCGATATGCCCTGTGCCGGTCGGGAGTTGGAGTCCGGTCGGGCGGTGGGTTCGGCGCCGGGGTCGGGACGTGGCCGGGGCCGGGCCGGTGCGGGCCGCCGGCCTCCGCGCGCCGGCCGCGGAGCGGTCAGAACCGGCGGGCGTTCGAGCGCGTCCGTCCTGGCGTGATCAAAGCTGTCCTCGGCACGATGCCGATGTTCTGGCCCGGGCTGCTCTGCTCGCTGGTGCCGGCCGCGCTGCTGAACCGGGTGGTCGGGCGGTGGCTGCGTGCGCACTGGGCGGTGGCGTTCGTCCTGCTGCTCGCCCTCGGCGGGCTGGTGACGCTGACCCTGCTGCCCGACGCGTGGGGACCGTTCTGGGCCTACTCCCGCCGGGCCGCGCGTCACTGCGAGCTGACCGGCTTCGGCCTCCGGCCGCTGCGCGAGTTCACCACGGTCAACCCCACCAGCCTGGACGTGGCGCTCTTCGTCCCGATCGGCCTCGCGGCGGCGCTCGCCGGCACTCGGGCCCGGGCCGCCGCCGTCCTGCTGGGCGCGACGGCGCTGCCGTTCGCGGTCGAGGCCGTCCAGTACGCGCTGCCCGGCATCGGCCACGCCTGCACCGCGCAGGACGTGCTGGACAGCCTGCTCGGCCTCGCCCTCGGTGCGGGGGCCGGCCTGCTGGCGGGCCCGGTCGCCCGGGCCGGGGTGCGCTCGCTGCGGGCGGGGGAATTCCCGCCGCACCCATAGGGCCGCTCTATGAGGTCATAGGGCCACCGCCCCTACTGCCTCCCACCGGGCCGGGATTTGCTTCAACCGTCCGCAGCCCCACGCCACCCCGGAGGAGCGCTCCACCATGTCCCGCCCGATCCGTGTGGCGATCGTCGGCGCCGGCCCCGCCGGCATCTACGCCGCAGACGCCCTGCTGAAGTCCGACGCCGCCGAGGCCCCCGGGGTCTCCATCGACCTCTTCGAGCGGATGCCCGCCCCCTTCGGGCTGATCCGCTACGGCGTGGCGCCCGACCACCCGCGGATCAAGGGCATCGTCACCGCGCTGCACCAGGTCCTGGACAAGCCGCAGGTCCGCCTCTTCGGCAACGTCGACCACCCGGGCGACCTCACCCTGGACGACCTGCACCGGTTCTACGACGCCGTCGTGTTCGCCACCGGTGCCACGGCCGACCGGGCGCTGGACCTGCCCGGCATCGGGCTGGACGGCTCCCACGGCGCCGCGGACTTCGTCTCCTGGTACGACGGGCACCCCGACGTCGCCCGGAGCTGGCCGCTGGAGGCGGAGAAGGTCGCGGTGCTGGGCGTGGGCAACGTCGCCCTGGACGTGGCCCGCATCCTGGCCAAGACCGCCGACGAGCTGCTGTCCACCGAGATCCCGCCCAACGTCCACGCCGGCCTGGCCCGCAACCGGGCCCGCGAGGTGCACGTCTTCGGCCGCCGCGGCCCCGCCCAGGCCAAGTTCAGCCCGATGGAGTTGCGCGAGCTCGACCACTCCCCGACCATCGAGGTCGTCGTCTCCCCCGAGGACATCGAGTACGACGCGGGCTCGATCGCCGAGCGCCGGGCCGCCAAGCACGTCGACATGGTCGCCGCCACCCTGGAGAACTGGGCGATCCGCGACGTGGGCGACCGCCCGCACCGGATCCACCTGCACTTCTTCGAGTCCCCGGTCGAGGTGCTCGGCGAGGACGGCCGGGTGGTCGGGCTGCGCACCGAGCGCACCGAGCTCGACGGCACCGGGAACGTCCGGGGGACGGGCCGCTTCACCGACTGGGACGTGCAGGCCGTCTACCGGGCCGTGGGCTACTACTCCGACGAACTGCCCAAGCTGCCCTTCGACCCGGTCTCCGGCACCGTCCCCAACGAGGCCGGCCGCGTGCTCGCCGCCGACGGCTCGCACCAGAGCGCCACCTACGTCACGGGCTGGATCAAGCGCGGCCCGGTCGGCCTCATCGGCCACACCAAGGGCGACGCCAACGAGACCGTGGCCTGCCTGCTCGCCGACCACGCCGGCGGCCGCCTGCCGGGCGCCGTCGACCCCGACCCCGGGACGGTCGTCGCCCACCTGCGCGAGCAGGGCGTCCGTTACACCACCTGGGAGGGCTGGCACCGGCTCGACGGGCACGAGCGGGCGCTCGGCGCGGCGGAGGGCCGCGAGCGGGTCAAGGTGGTGGAGCGCGAGGAGATGCTCCGGCGGAGCGGGGCCTGAGCGGGGCCTGAGCGGCGTCCGGGCGGGGCCCGAGGGGCGTCCGGGCGGCGCCCGAGCCCGCGCAGTGCGGCCTGACGCGGCGACAAGTGCCTGCCACGGCTCCGTTCGCGGCGGCCCGGTGATGGTCTGACGACGATTCCGTGACCTTGATCCCACCCGCGATCGGGTCGGGACCGATAGCGTCTGCTCCAGGGCGCGTGGGGCGCGGATGTCGCGTCGGGCGTCGAGGGGAGCGTGGACATGCAGCCGCTGGCAGCGGACGATCCGCGGCAGGTGGGCGAGTACCGGTTGCTGCGGCAGCTCGGCGCGGGCGGGATGGGCCGGGTCTATCTGGGGCGGACCCAGGGCGGGCGCACGGTGGCCGTCAAGGTGGTCCGCCCCGACCTGGCCGGGGACACCGAATTCCGGGCCCGGTTCCGGCAGGAGGTCGCGGCGGCCAGACGGGTCGGCGGGGCCTGGACGGCACCGGTCCTGGACGCCGACACCGAGAGCGGGCACCCCTGGGTGGCCACCGGCTACGTGGCCGGGCCCGCGCTCGCCGCCGCCGTGCAGGAGTTCGGGCCGCTGCCCGAGCCGGCCGTGCGGACCCTGGGGGTCGGCCTGGCCGAGGCGCTCGCCCATGTGCACGGGCTCGGACTGGTGCACCGGGACGTCAAGCCGTCGAACGTGCTGCTGACCCTGGACGGACCGCGGCTGATCGACTTCGGCATCGCCCGCGCCCTGGACGCCACCACCGCGCTCACCCAGTCCGGTTTCGTGGTCGGCTCGCCCGGCTTCATGTCCCCCGAGCAGGCCCACGGCCGGCCTGCGGGACCGCCCGGCGACGTGTTCTCGCTCGGCGCCGTGCTCGCGTACGCGGCGACGGGCACGATGCCGTTCGGCTCCCGGGTGAGCGCGGCGGTCCTGCTCTACCGGGTGCTGCACGAGGAGCCGGACCTCTCCGGGCTGGAGGGCCCGCTGCTCTCCGTCGTCCGGGACTGCCTGGCCAAGGACCCGGCCGCCCGGCCCACGCCGGACCGGCTGCGGGAGCTGCTGGACGGTGACGGCTCGGCCTCGGCCCGGCTGGGGCGCGGGGACTGGCTGCCGCGCGCGCTGGCGGCGGCGGTCGGGCGCAGCGCCGTGCAGTTGCTGGACCTGGAGGGGGAGGCGGCGGAGGGCGAGGGTGCCGCTGCGGCGGCTCCGACGGCGGCGACCAGGCCGGTTGCGCCGCCCCCGGCGATGCCGCCGGGCTTCGGCCCGTCGCCGGGAGGAGGGCCGTACGAGCAGACGTCGACGCCGACCCCGCACCCGACGACTCCGTTCCCGACCACCCCGTTCGCGACCCCACCGCCGTTCCCGACCCCGACCTCGACCCCGACGCCGTTCCCGACCGCACCGCCGTCGGCTCCGGCCACGGCGCCGGCCCACGCGGTGCACCCGCCGCCGCGGCGCGGCCGGGGGTTCGGCGTGGTGGCGGCCGTGCTGGCCGGTGTGCTGCTGTCCGGCGGTGGATTCCTGCTGTTCCAGGAGCTGCAGGACAAGGACCGGCAGACCGGCGGTTCCGCCGCCGCGTCGGACCCGGCGCGCCCCGTCCCGGGGGCGGGTGCCTCCGGCCCGGCGTCCGCCCCGGCGCCGGGCAGGTCGGCAACCGAAGGCCCGGCCTCGGACAGCCCCGAGCCGACCGACGACGAGTCCGAGCCCGGCGGGTCCGCGGTCTATCCGGGGTCGGGCAGCGTCCCCGCGAAGTTCCTCGGGACGTGGGTCGGCGAGCGCAAGACGGCCAACGGGGACGTCACCACGGTCACCCTCACCATCGACCAGTCGGCGCCGAGCGAACCGAAGAGCAGGATGCGCACGGAGACGGCCAACGCCGGCACCTGGTGCGAGGCCCTCTGGACGCTCAGCACCGCCGAGGAGAGCAAGGCCACCTACACGTCCATGGTGACCAAGGCCTCGGGCGGCGACAAGTGCAAGCTCGGCGACATCAACTACAGCGTGGTCATGATGCTGCCGGACGGCACCCTCCGCTACAGCATGGACCTGCTCAAGCAGGACCAGTTCATGGTGCTGCGGAAGAAGGCCTGAGTCCGGTGTCCAGCCGCTGAGCGGGCGGGCCCCGGACGCGGTCCGGGGCCCGCCCGCTCCTCTGTCCGCCCGCCCGGTCAGCCGCCGAAGTTGAGCGCGTAGAGCGAGCGCACCAGGTCCGCGGTGACGAAGTCCATCGGGACGGTGCCCAGCACCGGCCGGGCGGACCGGTCCAGGCGGTCGAGGTAGCCGCGCAGCTTGGGGGTGATCGCGTCGGCGGCCTGGCGCGGCCAGAGCCCCCAGCCGGAGCTGGAGGTGAAGGTGAGGAAGAGCCGCTGCGGATCGGTGGCGGCGCGGGCGGCGTCCAGGTGTGCGGAAACCTCCGGCCACTTGCGGGAGTTGAGCTCGAATACGGTGCCGATGTCGTAGTCGTCCTCGATGTCGGTGTGGGAACCGCCCCATCTCAGGCCGGGCAGGCCGGAGTTGTCGGCGAGCAGGACCACCCGGCCGCGGACCTCGCCGAGCCGGGGGACTTCGCCGCCGGTCCAGAACAGGCCGGGCCAGCGCTGCTGGTAGCCGGCGAAGAGTGCGCCGAACTCCGCGTCGGAGACGGTCGAGTACTCCTGTCTGACCCGCATCGCCAGGGTTTCGCCGGGGTGGCCGGCGAGGAAGGCCAGGCACTGGTTGAGCACGTCGCCGAAGAAGATCTTCTGGAAGACCGGCCCGTGGTGGATCGCCAGCACCCCGTCGATCGCCCGGCAGCGGATGTCGAGGAAGCGCACTCCCGCGGCCAACTGGTCGGGGAGTGCGAGGTTCTGGGTCTGCGTCAGGGGTCCGCCGTAGAGCGAGCAGGTGTCGTGGGTGCCCGGGAGGGTGAGCCGGGCGAGGGAGGCCTGCGGGTCGACCGCGGCCAGCCAGTCGCTCCCGGCCGGGACGGTGGCGGCCGCGGCGGGGCGGGCGGTCAGGCCTGCACCGGCGGCGGCGAGGGCGCCCAGCAGGGCGGCGCGGGTGAAGGTGCGGCGGCTCATCGTTGCTGCGGGCGTGGTCAAAGGCACGGCGTGGTACCCCCGTTGGGCGTGGGCGGACGGGAGGGGCGAGTGGCATGCTCATTGTCGGCACGCCGTGCGGGTTTGCCCAGGGGTGCGGCGGGGTGCGGATGGCGGCGGTTGCCCGGCTCTGCGGTTCGGCATTTCCGCGGGGCCGTGGATTCGGGCGCTTCAGAGTGGCGTCGGCCGGTAGGCGATCCAGAGCGTGATGGGGGTCTTGAGGCCGACCGACCGCCCCTTCACCGGGTCGGTGCGGGTGGCCAGGCCGGCGGCCGTGCTGGTGGACGGCTCGGTGGAGACCGTGATGTTGGTGAAGTGGTGGTCCCTGAGGGCCTGTTCGGCCTGGGCCTGGGTCTTGCCGGCGACATCGGGGACCGTCGCCCTGCCGTCCGAGATGTGGAGGAACACCTTGCTGCCGGGAGCCACCTTGGCGCCCGCCTTGGGCTCCGTGCTGATGATCTGGAGCTCCGGGACGCCGTTGCTCTCCACGTAGTCCCCGTCGACGGCGAGCCCGAGCGCCAGCAGCTTCTGCGCGGCGGCCTCCTGGTCGAGGCCGACCAGATTGGGCACGGCGACCGTCGTCGCCGCCGGGCTGGTGGCCGGCGACGTGGTCGGGCGCGTGCGCGTCGGGGACGGCGCGGGCTTGGTGGAGCCGGTCGTGGGCCGGACCGTGCTGGGCTCCGCGGTCGGGGACGGTGCTGCGGACGCGGTGGGGGCGGGCCTGCCGCTGCTGTCGCCGTCGCTGCGGCGGCCGAGGCCGAGCAGGACGGCGGCCAGGACGGCCAGGACCAGGAGGACGATCAGCACGACGGCCAGCGGCCCGCAGCCGCCGGACCGGCGGGCCGGCCGGGTCGGCTGGTGGGCGGGGGACCAGCCGGGGGGCTGGTGCGGGCCGGGCCGGGGCCGGCCGCCGCCGGCACCCGGGCGGGCGGACGAACCGGGCCCGTCCGACCCGCCGGAGCCGTCCGGGCGGTCCTGCCGGTTGCCGCGGTCGCCGTCGGGCGCGCCGTCGAGGTCGAGATCGAGGTCGATGCGGCCCGGGACGTCCACCGCGAAGGCGGCGCAGGCGGCGCCCAGCCCGCCCGAGGTGGCGACCACCCGCAGCGCGACCCCGAAGCGCTCGCTCCGGGCCCCCTGCACCTGGCCGGCCAGGTCGGCGCCGGGCACGCCGAAGAGCGAGGCGATGTCGAGCCCTGCGCCGATCCGGTCGAACGGGAGGGTGTGGCGCAGCTCGACCTGCCGGGTCTGCCCGGGCGCCAGCGGCGCCGCGACCGCGGACCGGTCGTAGTCCAGCCGTCCCTCGACCGGCTCGACCGGTTCGACGTGGTAGCCGGTGCTCACGGTGCCGGCGTTGCGGACGACCAGGTGCACCGCGACCGTCCGGCCCGCCTCGCCGAGCCGCCGGGCAGGCTCGCACCAGGCCTGCACGGCCGCGCCCAGGCCTGCCCGCAGGTCGGTCCCGCACCGCTCGCCGGGGCAGTAGACGCCGAGCCGCTCGACGCCGTCGGTACGGGTGCCGCACAGGCGGCAGAAGAGCGGCATGACCTTCCCCCTTCGACCCCGGCCCACCCCCTGGGCCCGGTTCCCTCCCCCGGGTACCCGGCCGCCGCCGCACGGAACCGCAGGGGCCGGAACCGCGACCGGCCCGTGACCGATCGACTGCACTCTCGTCATCATCGCGGCCAACTGGGGTGTGTGTTAAGCCAGTTGTGCGGCGATTCGACCGGACGTCCGGCCCGCGGCACCTGCTCCGGGTGGCACGGATCCGGGCTGATCCACGGGGCGGGCCCCGGCCCGGGCGACCCGCGGGGGACACGGCATCTCTCCAGAAGCCTCACCGCGAGGTGTGGAATCCCCACAGGTGTGCTGCCTAGGCTCCGCATGCGCACGACGGCGTGCGCGGCGCCGGCGGCGAAGGACGACGACCGGCGAGGGCCGGCGAGGGCCCGGCACTCCGGCAGTACGGGAAGATCACATGGACTACTGCGCACCCTGCCGCCGCCACCTCAACGGCGCGCTGGCCTGCCCCGGCTGCGGGGCTCTCGCGACCGGACCGGACCAGGCGGTGCCCCCGGCCCCGGAGGGCCGCGTGGCGGGCGCGCGCCGGGCGCCCGCCGAGCCGCGGCCGGTGCCCCCGGCCTCCGAGCGGTCCGGCGGGCGGCCCGTCGCCCGGCGCGGCGGACGGCGGGCCGCCCGCCGTCCGGGGCGGCTGGTGGTCTCCGTGGTGGGCCTGGCCGTGGTGGGACTCGGGGCGGCGGCCCTGGCCGCCAACGGCTCGGAGGCGGTGCCGTCCGAGCCGGGTGCCGGCCACCCGGCCACCGTGCAGCCGCAGCGCGGCCCGGCCCTGGGGTCGACCACGCCCACCGGCGTGCCGAGCCCGAGCGCGACCTCGGCCGCCCCGGCCACCCAGCGGCCCAGCGCCCGCCCGACCACCGCGTCCCGATCGGCCTCGGCCTCGGCCTCGGCGTCCGCCGCCGCCACGTCCAAGGGCGGCGCTGCACCGGCCGGGCCGGAGACCACCCAGGCGCCGGAGCCGGGCGCCCAGGGCTCGGCGCCGCCCTCCCGGCCCGTGCCGAGCACGACCCCGGCCACCACCCCGCCTTCCCCGACCACCCCGGCCCCCAAGCCCACGCCCACCTGCACGCAGTTCCTGTTCTGGTGCTCCTAGGGCGGGGAGGCGGCCGTCACCAGGCTGCCTCCCGGTAGTCCTTGAGGAAGACCCCGGAGACCGGCGCGCCGGCCTCGCCGCGGACGATCGGGTCGTAGACGCGGGCCGCGCCGTCGACGATGTCGAGCGGGGTGCGGAAACCGGCGGCCGCCAGACGGGCCTTCTTGGGGGCCGGGTTCTCGTCGGTGATCCAGCCGGTGTCGACCGCGCACATGTGCACGCCCCGGGCAGCGAGTTCCGCGGCGCTGGTGCGGGTGAGCATGTTGAGCGCGGCCTTGGCCATGTTGGTGTGCGGGTGGCCGCCGGTCTTGTTGCGGACGGCGAACCGGCCCTCCACCGCGGTGACGTTGACGATGTACCGGCGCGGGTGCGGCGAGGCGAGCAGCAGCGGGAGCAGCCGGTCGCAGAGCAGCGCGGGCGCGACGGCGTTGACCAGCTGGGTCTCCAGCACCTCGCTGGGGTCGAGCTCTCCCAGCCGGGCGGACCAGGAGTTCTCGGGCGCGAGGTCGGGCAGCAGCCCGGCCTCGTCGACGGGCCCGGTCCCGGTCGTCAACGGGGCCGGTGGCGCGGCGAGTTCGGTGACCGGCCAGGCCGGGGCGAGCGCGGGCATCGGCCGGAACCCGGGTGCGTGCACCACGGCGGCGGCGTCGCCGGCGGGCAGTGCGGCCTGCTCGCCCGCGGCCAGCCGGGCGTAGGACTCGGGCGGGCGGCGCAGGGTCTGCGCCGCGTTGTTGACCAGGATGTCCAGCGTCCGTCCGTCGGCGCGGAGCCGCTCGGTGAGGCCGAGCACCTGGCGCGGGTCGCGCAGGTCGATGCCGACCACGGTGAGGCGGTCCCACCAGCCGGCGGAGCCCGGCGCGGCGCGGAACCGGCGGACGGTGTCGTGCGGGAACCGGCTGGTGACGATCAGCTCGGCGCCGTCGCGCAGCATCATCAGGGCGAGCTGGAAGCCGATCTTCACCCGGCCGCCGGTGAGCAGCGCGCGGCGGCCGCGGAGGTCGGTGGCCAGGGCGCGGCGGGCGGTGTTGTCGGCCGCGCAGGCGGGGCAGAGCATGTGGTAGAACGCGTCCACCCGGTGGTAGGGCCGCTTGCAGACGTAGCAGCGGCGGCCCAGTCGGAGCTCGCCGAGGGGCGCGGGGCCGCGCTCGTGGAGCGGGGCGTCCTCGCGCCGGTTGTGGGCACCGGTGGCGGTGGCGGCGAGCAGTTCGGCGTCGGCCTGCCGGGCCTCGTCGACGGCGCCCTGGCGGCGGCGCTTGCGGCTCTCGCGGACGTAGGAGTGCAGCTGTCGTTCGGCGTGCTGCCGGACCGCGCTGTCGGCGGGCAGGGCGCGCAGGCGGCCGAGGGTGCGGCCGAACGCGGCCAGCTCCTCGGTGGTGACCTCGTCCTCCCCGGCGGTGCCCTCGTGCGTCGTGTCCGAGTCCGTGCTCGGGTCCGTCCGGACCGTCATGTCCGCCCCCTCGTGCGCTGCTGCGGTGGTCCCGACCGGAGGCGGACCGCTGCGCGAGCGCCCGGGCCCTGTCCGGGGCGGCGCGCGGTCGCTCCGCCACGGGACCGTGGCCTGCCGGGGGCCGCTGTCTGCGCGCGCCCGGGGCAGTGGGCAGGACTGTACCGGCCGCGCCGGAGCAGTGAGATCACATTATTGACGGGGTGGACCCCGGACGGAGAGGGCGGCGACCGGCCGCCGGGCGTCCGCCTGGTCGTAGACCTTGTGGTCGTCGTTCTCGCCGATCATCGGGGTGACGCCGACCATGGTTCCGGGCCCGACGCCCTCGCCGGACCGGTGGCGGGCGACGGCCGGCGGCAGTGGCCCGAAGGGGTTCCGGCGGAGCGGACTTGACCTTGAGTGCACTCGAAGGTGGAGGGTGGATCTTGTTGATCGACTGCGCGGACCAAGGCGCCGGTCGCACCTTCCCTGCGCCTTCCGCGCGTTCCGCCACACGAACGGAGAACCGCCATGCGTACCACCACTTTCGGCAGCCACGGCCCCGAGGTCGGCGCCATCGGTCTCGGCTGCATGGGGATGACCTGGGCCTACGACCCCGGCAACCGTGACGACGAGGCCTCGGTGCGGGTGATCCGGCAGGCGCTGGACCTCGGCGTCACCCTGATCGACACCGCCGACATCTACGGCCCGTACGACAACGAGGAGGTCGTCGGCGCGGCGCTGGCCGGTCCGTACCGGGAGCGGGCGTTCCTGGCCACCAAGGTCGGCCTGGTGCCGGGCACCGAGGGCAAGCGGGCGGACAACGACGGCCGGCCGGAGCACGTCCGGCGCGCGATCGACGAGAGCCTGCGCCGCCTCGGCACCGACCACGTGGACCTCTACCAGCTGCACCGGGTGGACCCGGAGGTGCCGATCGAGGAGACCTGGGGCGCGCTCGCCGAGGCCGTCCGGGCCGGCAAGGCGCGCCGGATCGGGCTCTCCGAGGTGACGGTCGAGCAGATCGAGCGGGCGCAGGCGGTGCACCCGGTGGCCTCGGTCCAGAACGAACTGTCGCTCTGGACCCGGGACTCGCTGGCCGAGGTGCTGCCGTACACCGAGGCGCAGGGGATCGCCTTCCTGCCGTTCTCGCCGCTCGGCCGGGGCTTCCTGACCGGTGGCATCTCCTCGTTCGACGAGCTGCCCGAGGACGACTTCCGGCGGTCGCTGCCGCGCTTCCAGCAGGACGCGCTCAGGGCCAACCTGGCGCTGGTGGCGAAGGTGAAGGGGGTCGCCGCCCGGGTCGGGGCGACGCCCGCGCAGGTGGCGCTGGCCTGGGTGCTGGCCCAGGGCCGGTACGTCCTGCCGATCCCGGGCACCAGGACGCCGCGCTACCTGGTCGACAACGCGGCCGCGGTGGACGTGGTGCTGTCGGCGGCCGACCTGGCCGAGCTGGACGCGCTGCCGGCCCCGACCGGCGACCGGTACTGACTGGCGACCGGTACTGAGCGGCGGACGTCCGGTGCGGGGCGGGCACCACGCGGCGCGGGGGGCGGTGCGGGTCGGCACCGGCGGGCTGCCGCTGCCGACCCGCACCCCGCTCAGCGCTCCTTGACCCAGATCTGCTGGCGCCCGGTCTCGCCCGGCGCCCGCACGGCCGCGTCGGCGGTCCGGTCGAGCCGGAAGCCGAGCTTGCGCGGCACCGCGGCGCTGGCGCCGTTGGCCTGGTCGCAGTGGATCTCCACCCGTTCGATGCCGGGCAGGGCGAGGGCGGCCGCGGTCAGCGCCTCGGCGGCGGTGGTCGCGATGCCCCGGCCGACGTGCTCGGCGCTCACCCAGTAGCCGATCTCCAGCGCGCCGGGCCCGATCCGGCCGTGCAGGCCGAAGGAGCCGATCACGCTGCCGGGCCGGGAGTCCAGGCCGACCAGGTAGATGAAGTCGGTGCCGGCGTCCCAGGCGGCCGAGCCGGCCCGCGCCAGCTCCGCGGTCTGGGCCGGGCTGGGCGCCGCGGCGGCCCACTCCAGCCAGGGGCGCAGGTGCTCCAGGTTGGCCCGGACGGCGGCGTTGAGCGCGGCCGCGTGCGTGACCGAGCGCCGGTGCAGGGAGATGCCCCCGGCCAGCTGCAGCAGCTCCGGCGGACGGCCGGGGGAGGCCTCGCCCGGTCTGCGCGTCCGCGCCGGGGGACCGCCGGCGCCGGTCCGGGCGGCGCGGCCGGGGACGTTCTCGCAGGACCGTGGCGTGGGTTGGCTCATGGCGGCGATTATCGTCGTGGTCCGGTCAAGCGACCACCGGCGAACCGCCGGAGCGCGGGCGCCGCCCCGGGGCGCGTCAGAGGCGAACCAGCACGTCGTCGAGCGCCTTGCGCCGTAGATCGGGGACGCGCGCGCCGTCCGCCGGGTAGCCGACCGGGATGACGTAGGCGGCCCGTTCCTCGGCCGGCCGGTCGCACACCTCGTTGAGGAACTTCATCGGGCTCGGCGTGTGGGTCAGCGTCGCCAGCCCGGCCTGGTGCAGCGAGGCGAGCAGCAGGCCGACCGCGATGCCGACCGACTCCTTGGTGTAGTACGGGCGCGGCGACTCCGGGCCCTTGTGCACCTCGAAGACGACGATCACCGCGGGCGCGTCCTCCAGGAAGGGCTTCTGCCAGTCGGTGCCGATCGGCGCCAGCGCCGCCAGCCACTCCTCGGACGCCCGGTGCGCGTAGAACTCGCGCTCCTCCGCCTCGGCGGCCTCGCGCAGCCGCCGCTTGCGCGCCGGGTCGGTGATCACCACGAACCGCCAGGGCTGGACGTGCGCGCCGCTGGGCGCGGTGCCGGCGGTGCGCACCGCCCACTCCAGCACGCCGTCCGGGATCGGCGCGGTCGAGTAGTCGCGGACGGTCCGGCGCTGCGCCATCACGTCGTGGAAGGACCTGCTGCGGGCCTCCGCCTCGTGGGCGGGCACCGTCATCGGGCGGTGCGGGACGCTCGGGTACGAGGTGCCGGCCGCCGCTGTGCTGTCAACCATGGCCGACAGCACAGCACATGACGGGCGGTCCGGGAAGAGGTCGAGACCAATTCCGGACCGCCCGGCGGCCGGGCAGCGCCCGCCGCGGTGGTTCAGCTCTCGTGGACGCGCCCGTCCCGGACCTCGATCCGCCGGTTCACCGCCACCGTGTCCAGCATCCGCCGGTCGTGCGTGACCAGCAGCAGCGTGCCGGTGTACGAGGAGAGCGCGGACTCCAACTGCTCGATGGCGGGCAGGTCCAGGTGGTTGGTGGGCTCGTCCAGCACCAGCAGGTTCACCCCGCGGGCCTGGAGCAGCGCCAGCGCCGCCCGGGTGCGCTCGCCGGGCGAGAGGGTGGCGGCCGGGCGCAGCACGTGCGCCGCCTTCAGCCCGAACTTGGCCAGCAGGGTGCGCACCTCCTCCGGCGTGAACTCCGGGACCGCGGCGGCGAAGGCGTCCGCCAGCGGCTCGCCGCCGAGGAAGAGGCCCCGTGCCTGGTCGACCTCGCCGACCACCACGCCGGAGCCCAGCACGGCGCTGCCGGCGTCCAGTTCGAGCCGCCCGAGCAGCGCGGCCAGCAGGGTGGACTTGCCCGCGCCGTTGCCGCCGGTGATGGCGACCCGGTCGGCCCAGTCGATCTGCAGGTCCACCGGGCCGAAGGCGAAGTCCCCGCGCCGGGCGGCAGCCCCGCGCAGGGTCGCGACCACGGCGCCGGAGCGCGGTGCGGTGGCGATCTCCATCCGCAGCTCCCACTCCTTGCGGGGCTCCTCGACCACGTCCAGCCGCTCGATCATCCGCTGGGTCTGCCGGGCCTTGGAGGCCTGCTTCTCGGTGGACTCGGCGCGCATCGCGCGCCCGATCTTGTCGTTGTCGCTCGACTTGCGGCGGGCGTTGCGCACGCCGTGCTCCATCCAGCCGCGCTGCATCCGGGCCCGGGCCTCCAGCGAGGCCTTGGTGTCGGCGTACTCCTCGTAGTCCTCGCGGGCGTGCCGGCGGGCCACCGCGCGCTCCTCCAGGTACGCCTCGTAACCGCCGCCGTACAGGTTGACCTGCTGCTGGGCGAGGTCCAGCTCCAGCACCCGGGTGACGGTGCGGGCCAGGAACTCGCGGTCGTGGCTGATCAGCACGGTGCCGGCGCGCAGGCCCTTGACGAAGGCCTCCAGCCGCTCCAGGCCGTCCAGGTCGAGGTCGTTGGTCGGCTCGTCGAGCAGGAAGACGTCGTAGCGGGAGAGCAGCAGCGAGGCGAGGCCGGCCCGGGCGGCCTGGCCGCCGGAGAGCGCGGTCATCGGCAGGTCCAGCGAGACCTTCAGCCCGAGCGAGTCGGCGACCTCCTCGGCGCGCTCCTCCAGGTCGGCGCCGCCCAGGTCCAGCCAGCGGTCCAGGCTCGCCGCGTAGGCGTCGTCGGCGCCGGGGCGGCCCTCGACCAGGCCCTCGGTGGCCTCGTCCAGCGCCGCCTGCGCGGCGGCCACACCGGTCCGGCGGGCCAGGAACTGCCGGACCGACTCGCCCTCGCGGCGCTCCGGCTCCTGCGGCAGGTGGCCGATGTTGGCGCTCGCCGGGCTGAGCCGCAGCGAGCCGCCCTCGGGGGTGTCCAGTCCGGCGAGCAGCCGCAGCAGGGTCGACTTGCCGGCGCCGTTCACCCCGACCAGCCCGATCACGTCGCCGGGGGCGACGACCAGGTCCAGGCCGGAGAAGAGGGTGCGGTCGCCGTGGCCGGCGCTGAGGTCCTTGACTACGAGTGTGGCGCTCATGATGCCCCCGATTCTAGGAGAGCGGGGGACGAGGCCGGGAGCGCGGGGACCGGGCGGGGAACGGCGCGGGGGCCGCAGCCGGTCGGCTGCGGCCCCCGCGTCCTCAGGACGTGCCCGGGATCACTTGGTCTTCTTGGAGATGTACTCCAGCGCGTGCTGGGCGACGTCGTCCAGGTACGGGCCGGCCTCCCAGGTGTTGTCGTTGCCCCCGATGGAGGTGTCCGAGACCAGCACCTGCTTGCCGTCCTTCACCGCGAACCAGCCGCCGCCGCTGTCGCCGCCGGTGCCGTTGCAGCCGATGGTGAGCATCGCCGGGCGGCTCGGGTCGATGGTGTGGCGGACCGGCTTGCCGGCCTCGCAGCGGTCCAGCTCCATGCCGTCGAAGGGCTTGCCGGCCGGGTAGCCGTAGCTGCTCACGGCGGTGATCTGGTCACGCGGGGCGTTGAACCAGACCGGCACCGAGCCGCCGACGACCTCCTCCAGCGACTTGTTGCTGCCGTCCGGGTTGGCCACCTTGATGATGCCGAAGTCGTACTGGCTCCACGCGCCGCCGTACTCGGCGTCGGCCTCGCCCGCCCAGGTCGGGGAGATGATGCCGGCGACCGCGCCCCACTCGCCGTACGGCTCGGCCTGCGCCAGCGAGGCCTGCTTGCCGCCACTCAGCGCGCCGGTGCTGTTGAACGCCGGGGCGAAGACGATGTTGGTGTGGGACTTGCCGCCCTTGCCGCCGTGCAGGCAGTGGCTGGCGGTCCAGACCAGGTTGCTCTTGCCGGGGTTGGCCGGGTCGGAGACCACGGTGCCGGAGCAGACGTACTCCTGGTTGCCGTCCTGGAAGAACAGCTTGCCGTTCACGTGGAGGTTCTTGGCGAACGGGTGCGGCAGCGGCTTCATCTCGACCAGCTTCGGCAGCGGGTCGTTGCCGTTGTCCGCCGGCGGCTGGGCGGTGGGCTGCGCGGGCGCCGAACCGGTCGGCTGGGCGGTGGGCTGCGCCGAGGGCTGGTTGCCCGGACCGGGCTTGGACGGCTTGGCCTTCAGGATCTTCTGGAGGTCCCAGTAGCCCTTCACGGCCGGAGTGATCACGTTCTGCTGGGCGAACTTCTCCCAGTCCTCGAACTTCCACTTCTTCAGCTCGTCCAGGCTGGGCAGCTTGATCGGGGCGGCGCCCGGCTTGTCGGTGCTGGTGACGGCGGCGGTGGGAGCCGCGGTCTGGGCCCCGGCCGGGTCGTTGTCCGGCCCGCACGCCGTCGCGACCACCATCGTCAGCGCGACGACCGAGGCGCCCAGCGCGGCACGCGTCGTCCGGGATATCGGTGACATGAGTTCAATTCCCCCTGTGGATGAGCGCCGTACGGCCCGGGACCGCCCGGGCCCGCAGGTACGGCAGGAGGAGTCTGCCATGCGGATAAAGGCGTCCTTACACCCGGACCGGACCGGAACGCGGCTGTCACCGGATCGGCACGTGATCGGCACGCGAAGCGCGCCGAAAAACCCGTTGCGGACGCCGGCCGGCCTTCGTAGCGTGATCCCTGCCACCCCCGCCGGAACAGGAGAAGGCCGTTGCTCTACTGAGGTCCCGAGACACCGCCCCCGCCGCGATGCAGCCCTGCTGACGCAGGCCTGCCGAGGCACCGGTGCTGCGACAGCGCTGCCCGTGCAGCCCTGCTGTCCCGATGCAGCCCGCTGTCCTGACGCAGCCCCGCTGCGCGTGGTGTGCGAGTGTGCGAGTGCGCGACCTCAGTGGTGAGCCGGCCCCGGCACCCGTCCCCGTGACGGCCCCGGCCGTCCCCCAAGGCTCCCCGCACTCCCGCGGTGTCTCCCGTGTTGCTCCCCAGACCGCAGGCAACCACCCGGGAGGCCACTCATGGCACAACCCAGCACCTCCGTCCTCTGCACCGACCTCTCCTTCGACTGGCCCGACGGCAGGACCGTCCTGGACGGCTTCCACCTCGCCGTCGGCCTCGGCCGCACCGGCCTGATCGGGCTCAACGGCGCCGGCAAGTCCACCCTGCTGCGCCTGATCGCGGGCGAGCTCACCCCCACCGCCGGCACCGTCAAGGTCGGCGGCGAGCTCGGCCACCTGCCGCAGGGCCTCACCCTCGACACCGGACTGCGGGTCGACGAGGCGCTCGGCATCCGGGCCGCCCGCGAGGCCCTGCACGCCATCGAGTCCGGCGACACCCGCCAGGAGCACTTCGACGCCGTCGGCGACGACTGGGACGTCGAGGAGCGCGCCCGCGCCACCCTCGACCGGCTCGGGCTCCAGCGGCTCGGCCTCGACCGCACCACCGCCGAGCTCTCCGGCGGCGAGGCCGTCCTGCTGCGCCTGGCCGCCCTGCTGATGCGCCGCCCCGACGTGCTGCTGCTCGACGAGCCCACCAACAACCTCGACCGGGCCGCCCGCGAGCGGCTCTACGAGACGGTGGCGGGCTGGCACGGCGTGATGCTGATCGTCAGCCACGACCGCGAGCTGCTCAAGCACGTCGACCAGATCGCCGACCTGAGGGACGGCCAGGTCACCTGGTACGGGGGGAACTACGCCGAGTACGAGCGCACCCTCGCCGCGCAGCAGGAGACGGCCGAGCGGCTGCTGCGCAACGCCGAGGCCGACGTCCAGCGCCAGAAGCGGGACTTGGCCGAGGCCCGGATCCGGCTGGAGCGCAGCGCCAGCTACGGCAAGAAGCGCTCGGTCACCCGCAACGACCCGCACATCTTCGCCGGCAAGCTCAAACGCCAGGGCCAGGAGACGGCCGGCCGGCTCCAGGGCATGCACACCGAGCGGCTGGACGAGGCCAGGCAGCGGCTCACCGAGGCCGAGGAGGCCGTCCGCGACGACGCCGAGATCCGGATCGACCTGCCCCGCACGGCCGTTCCGGACGGCCGTACGGTGCTCACCCTGCAGAAGGTCCGGCTGCCGTACGGCACCACCGCCGACCTCGACCTGCGCGGGCCCGAGCGGATCGCCCTGGTCGGCCGCAACGGGGCCGGCAAAACCACTCTGCTGCGTACCGTCGCCGGCGAACTCGCCCCGCTGGAGGGCGAGGTGACCACTCCGGTGCCGCTGCGCCACCTGCCGCAGCGGCTCGACCTGCTGGACGACCGGCTCACCGTGGCGGGGAACGTCAAGCTGTTCGCGCCGAACGCCGGGGACAACGCGATCCGGGCCCGGCTGGCCCGCTTCCTGTTCCGCGGCGGCCGGGCGGACCAGCCCGCCGCCACGCTCTCCGGCGGCGAGCGGTTCCGCGCCACCCTGGCCGCCCTGCTGCTGGCCGACCCGCCGCCGCAGCTGCTGCTGCTCGACGAGCCGACCAACAACCTCGATCTGGCCAGCGTCCGCCAGCTCACCCAGGCGCTCGCCGCCTACCGGGGCGCGCTGATCGTCGCCAGCCACGACCTGCCGTTCCTGCGCGGCCTGGGGATCACCCGCTGGCTGGAGCTGGACGGCGAACTGCGGGCGGTGGATCCGATGTAGGGCGGACGGTCGCCGGAGCGTCGCCGCGGCCGGGGGCGCACAACACGCCCGGAGCGCCGGTCGGTTGGCGTCGTTCCGGTTCCCCGGGCGGTACCGCTCCAGTACCATCGGCGCCATGCCTGCACTCAACATCGAGTACACGGAGCACGAACTCGCCGCGATCCGGGCGGCGGCCGCCGCCGACGGGAAGAGTGTCAAGGCGTACGTCCACGACCTGAGCGTGCGGGAGCAGCAGCGGCGGGACTTCGTCGAGCACGCGGTGGCGTTCTGGACGGCGCACCGGGCGGAGTTCGACGCGGCCTTCCCGGAGGACGCGCCGGCGGCGTGAGCCGGGCGGGCACCGGGGATGCGCGGCGGCGGAGGGGTACCGGAGTGACGCTGCTCCACGTCGACCTGCGCTGGCTGCTCGACGTGCAGGAGCAGGCCTCGCCGGAGGACCTGAGCGTCCGGGACTACTCGGCGCTGCAGGCGGCGGTGGCGCGGCACCGGGTCAACACCGCGCAGCTCGGCCACGACGCCGATCCGGCCTGGTGCGCGGCGACCCTGATGCACACGATCGTGCTGCTGCGGCCGCTGCCGGTGCGCAACAACCTCTACGCCTGCATGGCCACCGCGGCGTACATGCACGCCGCGAAGGAGGGCATCGACCCGCCGTACGGCGCCCTGGTCGAGCTGGCCCGGGACATCGCCGAGGGGCGGGCGGACGTGTACGCGGCGGCCGACCGGATCCGTTGCTGGCGGATCTGAGCCGGCCGCCGCGGGCAGCAGGTCGGACGACGGCTGTGGCGGGTCGTCAGGAAGCGGACTCGGTACCGGGCTGCGCGGCGGCCGGTCGGAGCCGGCCGGAGACCAGGGTGCCCAGCCGGTCCAGGCCCACCACGGCGGCGGCGAGCACGACGAACTCGACGGTCAGCAGCGCGATCTGACCCCAGACGTAGCCGTAGCCCTTGGTGGTCGGGTCGAAGAAGAAGTACGGGTAGGGCAGCGGGTAGTTCGAGAAGAGCGCGTTGCGGGTCAGCACGATCGCCGCGTACCCGAGCGGGAAGGCCAGCCAGAGCGGGATGTCCCGCCAGGCCGAGGCGTTGCGCGGCTTCAGCACCAGCCAGTCGGAGATGACCATCACCGGTGTGACGTAGTGCAGGAAGAACGACGACCAGTGCTGCAGCCTGTCCGGCCCGTCGAACAGCCCCGGCAGCGGGTTGGCGCCGTGCTCCAGCAGGATGTGCGAGACCAGGCCGGTTATCAGGATGTAGAGCGTGGCGGCCCCGCGCAGCCGGGGCGCGGGCGCGTCCACCGTGCCGCGCCGGATCATCCAGTACACCGCGCCGATGAAGTAGCCGAGCACGATCACGTTGCTCTGGACGGTGAAGTAGACCAGGCTCGACGTCCCGAGGGTCAGGCCGAGGCCCGCCGAGAGCACGATGCCCATGCGCCACCAGAGCGCGGGGCTGGTCCGGACTGACATGCGGCCACCAGTTCGTTTCGGGCCGATACGGGAGGTATCGGGCGGTAGACGGGGGAAGGCCGCACTCTACTCGCTGGTATGTCCGGGAAGGAAGAAACGTTCCGGCAGTCCGGGCCAGGGCCCGGAGCCGCTACCCTCTGCCGCTCTGCGTCCCCGGCGCCCTGCCACCGCGGTTCCGTTGCCGCGCCGCCCCGCTAACCCGGCAGCACGAAGCCCGACTCGTACGCGGCGATCACCGCCTGGGTGCGGTCCCGGGCGCCCAGCTTGGCCAGCACGCTCGCGACGTGGGTCTTCACCGTCTCCTGGCTGACCACCAGCCGCCCGGCGATCTCGCCGTTGTTCAGCCCGGCGGCCATCAGCCGCAGCACCTGGCCCTCCCGCTCGGTGAGCCGGCCGATCGGCCCCTTCTGCGGGACGGCGCCGCGCCGCCCGGCCGGGACCTGGCGCAGCGCGAGCTCGCGCACCGCGGCCGGGAAGAGCAGCGAGTCCCCGCGCGCGACCAGCCGCACCGCCTGGACCATCTCCTCCACGCTGGAACGCTTGAGCAGGAACCCCGTGGCGCCCGCCCGCAGCGCGTCGTACACGTGGTCGTCGTGCTCGAAGGTGGTCACCACCAGGATCTTCGGCGGCGACTCCATCCCGCCGACCAGCTGCTCGGTGGCGCGGATGCCGTCGATGCCGGGCATCCGGACGTCCATCAGCACCACGTCCGGCCGCAGCGAGCGCACCAGCGGCACGACCTCGGCGCCGTCCGCGGCCTCGCCGACCACGGTCAGGTCGGGTTCGGCGTCGATCACCACCCGCAGGCCCATCCGCACGAGCCGCTCGTCGTCCGCGATCACCACCCGGACGGACCCGGCCGCCCCCGCGCCGCCCACCACGGCCCCGTCCGTCGCCGCCACTCCCGCCTGCCCCGCTCCCGCGTCCACCGTTCCCGCCTCCACCGCTCTCACCTGTACTGCTCCTGCTTCCGCTCTCGCCTCCACCGGCGCTGCCTGCGCCGGTCCGCCGCCCGCCGGCGGATGCCCGCTCATCCGGCTCCTCCCACCGGCAGCCGGACTGCCAGCCGCCACCGCGCCCCGTCCTCGGTCGGCCCGGCCGTGCACTCGCCGCGCAGGACGGCCGCGCGCTCGCCGATCCCGCGCAGCCCGCGCCCGCCGCCGGGCCGGCTGGGCCGGGCGGTTCCGAGCGGGTTGGTCAGCTCGATCTCCAGCAGCCCCGCGGCCAGCCCCACCCGGAGCCCGGCGGGCGTCGTCGGCCCGGCGTGCCGCAGCACATTGGTCAGGCCCTCCTGCACGATCCGGTACGCCTCGCGGGAGAAGGCGGCGGGCAGCCGGTCGAGGCCGGGCGCGAGCTCGGCGTCGATCCGCAGGCCGGTGCCGGCGAGCTGGCGCAGCAGGTCGTCGAGCCCGGCCAGGGTGGGGCCGGCGGTCCCGGCGTCGGTCCGGTCCTCCTCGCGCAGCAGGCCGAGTACCGCGTCCAGTTCGGCGACGGCGGCCCGCGCGGTCTCGCCGATCGCCCGCAGCGCCTCCTCGGCGAAGCCCGGGTCGGTACGCAGCACCCGGGCGGCCGCCGAGGCCTGGATGCCGACGGCGCTGAGCGCGTGGCCGACCGAGTCGTGCAGCTCGCGCGCCAGCCGGTTGCGCTGGGCGAGCACCGCGGCCCGCCGCTCGGCGGCGGCCAGCCGCTCCTCCGGCGTCGGACCGAGCAGCACCGGCGCCCAGCGGGCCAGCAGCGACCCGAGCCCCGCGCTGGTCGCGGTGACCAGCAGCAGCAGGGCCAGCCCGAGCGCCGGGCCGGGCAGGAAGGAGGGGACGCCACGGTCCTGCCAGTACTGCAGCACCTCGCCGATCGGCGGTCCGCCCAGCGGGGAGCAGATCAGCACCACGGCGAACGGCACCCCGGCCAGCGTCATCCCGCTGACCACGCCACCGAACAGCACGTGCAGCACGTACCAGGCGGAGGTGCGGCGCCGGGCCGCCCAGGACCGGGCCGGGCCGGTGGAGACCTCCTCGGCCCGCTCCGGGGCGCCGAGCGCCCGGGCGGCCGCGCCCTCCAGCCCCCGGACGGTGGGCACCAGCGCGGTGACGGCGGCCATCGGCAGGGAGAGGGCGAGCGAACCGAGCTGGAGGAGGACCTGGTGCAGCGGGCCGTTCTCCGGATCGAGCGCCCCGAACAGGACCACGGAGAGCATCCAGTACGGCATCAGCAGCGCCCCGCCGAGCACCAGGTGCACCCAGCGCAGCCGGGCCCGCCGACCGAGCAGCGCGCTCCCCGCCTGCCGCAGCCGACGGCGGAGCCCGTGCCGCCGCGGGCCCGGGTCGACTGCCGCGTCGAGTGCCGGGCCGAGCCCCGTGCCGGGGCCGGTTCCCGCGTCCGGGCCGGGGCCCGTCCCCGCCGCGGTGCCCGCCGCCGCTTCCGTTCCCGCTGCGCCCGCCCCCGTGCTCACCCGGCCGACTCTACGTCAGCGACGACCGCGGGGGCGGCCGTCGGCCCGGCCGGCGCCACCGCCGCGTCGGCCGCCACCGCCACCGCCACCGCTGTGCCCGCCGTGCCCGACCCGACCGGCCCGGCCACCGTCGCCCGCGCGGCGGCCCGCTCGACGAGGGCGATCGCGCCCGCCGCCAGCACCAGCAGCCCGGCGATCACCTGCGCCGCCTCCACCAGGGGGAGCAGCCCGGGCACCGCCTTCTTGGGGTCGGACACGTCGGTGACGGTCCCGAACACCACCAACTGCCAGGCGCCCCAGCTGAACAGCGACCCGGCCGCGGTCCACACCACGACCAGCGGCACCCGCAGCCGCCGCTCCGGCCGGATCCGGAACACCAGCACCAGCAGCGCCGCGACGGCGGCCGGCGCCATGAGGGCGGTCACCAGGTCCATCACCGCCACGCTCCGGCTGCGCTCCTGCACCCAGGCCACGGGCAGCCCGGCCGTTCCGCCGGCGCACCAGTAGAGCCGGGCCGCGGCCACCCCGAGGGCGAGCAGCCCGGCCACGCCGGCGAAGGCCCGCTGGACGGTGAGCGTGGGCGAGTCGGGCAGGTCGCCGATCCGCTCGCGCAGCAGGCCGCCCCAGCGCTCCCGGGCGTAGAGCAGGAAGCCGACGATCAGCGCGACGCCCTGGACGGCGAACCCGCCGTACACCACGGTGAACACCCAGTCGCCGAGGCCGCCCGGGCCGTCGTCGGCGGCGGACGCGTCGGGGCCGAGCACCAGCGTGGTCAGCAGGATCAGGGGCAGCGCCACCAGGATGGTCCCGAGCAGGCCGGTCGCCACCCACATCGGGAAGGCCAGCAGCCCGGCCGGGGCCCGCCGGCCCCAGGGCCGGACGAAGGCGAGGGCGAGCAGCACGGCGACGGCGTCCATGCCGAAGGTCAGCAGGTTGACCAGCCAGAGGTCGTCCATCGCGGCGGTGTCGCCGGCCCCCACCGGGTGGCCGGTCAGCCAGAGCAGCTTGAGCGTCAGGTACGGCACCGTCGCGGCGACGGCCGTACCCGCCGCCACCGTGCGCACCCGGGAGAGGGGACTCTTCGTGGTCATGGGCCCACCCTCCCGTGCGGGGCCCGCCGCGGCCTCCCCCTGGCTCCCGATCCGCGTCCCCCTGCCGGGGGATCCGCCGGCCCGGGTCTCCTTCCCGGGACCCGGGCCGGCGCCGCCCGACGGCCGCCCGCCACCGGACGACCGGCTCGCCACCGGACGACCGACCGCCACCGGACGACCGGCTCACCGCCGGACGACGGCTCGACGATCCGGCTACGGGACGATCGGTTCGCAGCCGACGGCCTTGCCGCCGGCGTCGAGGAACCGGCGCCAGAGCTCGTTCCCGTCCGTGAAGACCCCGCGGTCACCCACGCCGATGCCGCCCCGCCAGTCCAGGTGGAAGTACGTCGGCCTGCCCCGGCAGTCGGCGACCACGTTGTGGCCGGAGGCCCCGATCCACTGCGCGCGTCCGTAGGCCGCGGTGCGCGCGTCCTTCGGGTCGAGGCCGGTGACCCGTGGGTCGGTGGTGATCGCGAAGGAGACGAGCGGGCTGCCGGCGGTCGCGTAGCCGAGCTCGCAGGACCACACCGGCGCGAGCGCCGTGGTGGCCTGCTGCCGGTACCCGCCGCCGCCGGTGCCGGGGCCCCGGGTCGGCGCCAGCCCCGGCAGGCCGCAGACCTTGCCGAAGTCGACCGGCTGCGGCGCGGCCGCCGCGGAGAGTCCGGCCGGCGCCGGCAGCTTCCCGGCGCCGCACCCCTTCGTCCTGGCGGCGGTGTCGGCGTAGGCCACCGCCAGCTCGGCCAGGCCCTGGCCGTGGTCGCCGTCCGCGGTGTCCCCGCCGAGGCCGACCTCGGCGCGCATCCCCCGGGGGCAGCCCTCCGGGAGCAGGGCCCACGCCCGGGACGGCAGCACGGCCCCGGCCGCACCCCCGGCGAACAGCCGGGCCTCCGGTGCCGTCGGCGGTGCGATGTCGTCCGGGTTGACCGCCAGGGCGAACGACGCGGTCCGCTCCGACGCCCCGAACAGCCCGGACGAGACCTTCGCCACGCATGTGCTCGCCCGGTCGTAGGCGCCCGGGGACCAGCCCTCGCTCTTCTCCTCGCTGATCCGCCCCGGCCCCAGCGCCGCGTGCAGCCGGTCCGCGGTCGCGGCGCCGCCGCAGACCGTGTCCGGCCCGAATGCGTTGGTCAGGTTGTGCAGCAGCACCCCCGAGACGCCGGCCGCGATCGCCACGATCACGGCCGCCGCCCGAAGCCGCAGCCGCCGGGTGGTGTACCCGCGCCGGGTGAGGGCCCGGTCGACCTTCTCCCTCGTCATCCGCCCGGCGCCCGTCACGGGTTGCCGAGCGCGTTGTGGTAGGCCCGGTCGATGGACGACCGGTAGTGCACCCCGGCGCTGTCGGCCAGTTGCTTGGTCACACTGCCGGGGGCGGCGATGTCCTCCTCCGAAACGAGCGACAGCCGTGCCTTCTCTTGGAGCATGGACATCATCTGCAGCTCGCCGGCCGTGTAGTTCGTGCTCACCTCGCCCTGGGCCTTGGCGTCGAGCTCGGCGTTGGCCCTGTTGGCCCAGTCGGAGGTGCCGACGTCGACCAGGCGCTGGGCGATGTCGCCGAGCGGGAACCAGTCGGCGGTCTCCGGGATCCTGAACAGGCTCATCTTCAGCACGTTCGCGGCGGTGCCGTAGATGTGGTAGTCCATCTTGGCTTGCCAGTTGTTCTTGAACTGTGCGTCGGCCTTGTGGTCGAGGATGGTGTCCGCGCGCACGGCGTCGAGTGCGCCGAGCGCCTTGCTGGACTCGTCGACGAAGCCGGCGAACTTCGGGTTGGGGCGGCCGGTCACGTCGGGGGTGAAGTTCCCCGGCCCGAACTCGTCCATCCGGCGGGCGATCTCCCGGGTCTCGGCGAGGTGGATGACGGCGAAGGCCTCCGGATCCTCCGCGGTGCCGCGGATGACGCGCAGCAGCTGCTCGCGGCCGGCCGTGAGCCCTTCCGGACGGGAGGGCCCGGGGAGGTCCTTGCTGAGGAGGTCGTGCGTGTCCGCCGCGTAGTCGCCGATCATGTTCGCCAACGGGCGCCGCAGCGAGGCGGGGAGGCCGTTCTCGGAGCCGGCCTTGTCCCCGCCGAGGGTCGTGATCGCGGTGTCCATGATCTGCACCATCGCCCGGTCGTGCGGGCGGACGGGCGGCTGGTTGCCGTGCGGGTCGCGGCCGGTGGCGGCGGCCTCCAGGGCGTCGCCGAAGGCGGCGTGCGAGCCCCCGGCGAGGACGGAGCCGGGCATCGCGCTCTCCAGGCCCCTGGGCCAACTCCGTTCCTTGAGCAGGTAGTCGAGGTTCTTGTTGGCGGCGGGGTCGAGGAACTCCTTGGAGGCCTCCGGGTTGCGGCTCATCGCGCGCAGCAGGCCGCCCATCGGGTCGCCCGGTCCTCCCGCCGCCTGGTCGTAGAGCGGCCCCCAGAGGTCCGGACCCTTGTGCTTGCTGGTGCGCTCGAAGTCGACCAGGTCGTTGCCGACCTTCTCCAGGAACGCCTTGTCGTAGTCGCCCCTGGCGCCCATCAGCTCGGTGAGCACGGCGTACTTCCCGCTGTAGCCGGCAGCCGAGGCGTCGGGCCTGCGGGCGGCCTTGAGCAGGGCGTCCTGCCACTCCCGGCCCATCCCGCCGTCCTTGGTGGCGGTGGCGAGTACCTGGGAGAGGTTGCCGTAGATGTCCTGGTAGTCCTTGGCGTCCTGCTTGCCGTGGGAGAGCTCGCCGTAGCGCTGTGCGTAGAGCAGCAGCGCGTCCGGGCCGGTCACGTCGCCCGCCCGGAGGCCGTTCAGCAGCGTGGTGGCGAACTCCTTGGAGCCGGCGTTGGCGGCCATCAGGTTCTCCAGCCGCCGGCGCTCCTCGTCGGAGAGGGTGCCGGTGCGACTCAGCAGGTCGGTGGCGCGTTTGGCGTCGGCCGCGTCCCCGCCGCCGTACGGGTGGGGGTTGAAGGAGGTGGTGCTGGTGCCCACGTCGCCCTGCAGGGCGACGGTGGCGCGCTGGTCGGCGGCGGTGGCCCGGTCGACCGCCCTGGTCAGCCGGGCGGAGAGCACATCCGCCCTGCCCCCCATGTCGGCCTGGTACTTGCGCAGGATGTCCTGGTAGTCGGGGTCGTTGTGCCCCTCGGAGGACATCGGCGGCCAACTGACGTGTCCGTCGGCGGCGACGGTGAGCTTCTGGTCGATCGCGTCGTGGAGCGCCGCGTCGAGGTCCCGGCGGGCGGCGGTGAAGTCCTCGGCGGCGTCCTTGATGATCGCTGCGAGGGCCCGGGCGACATCGGCGGCCTGGGTGAAGTCGGAGTCGACGGTCTGCAGGGTCCGGCCCGCCTCGTCCGCGGCCCCGCCCTGCCACCCGGCCCGCTGCGGGGTGTTGGTGAGGTCGCGGCCCACGCGCTCGTCGAGCCCTTCGAGGGCCTTGGCCATGGCGGCCCAGGCCTCGGCGGTCTCGGTGACGCCGGAGAAGTCGGCCTCGTGCAGTTCCTGGTAGGACACCATGTCCCTGGATTCCTCTCGCGGTTGGCTGGTCCTCGGTGCTGCGGCGCTCGCGGTTGCTCGCGGCACTCCTGCGGTGCCCGCCGTGCCTGCGGTGCCCGCCGTGCCTGCGGTGCCCACCGCCCGCGCGCGGGCGGCGGGCACCTGCGCGCTCAGTGGCCGAACTGGCCCGCCGTGGAGTGCTCGTTGGCCTGGTAGGTGCACTGGGTGACGTCCAGCTTCTCGGCCGTGCCGGAGAGCTTGTCGTGCAGTGACCGGCACTGCTGCAGCCAGCGCTCGGTGCAGCTGACGAGGGCGCCGCCGAAGGCGAAGCCGCGGATCTTCGCGGCCGCGCCGCTCGCGTGCTCGGCGAGGTTGTTGCCGCCCTTGCCGTTGGCGTTGTCCAGCTCGGTGGCGACCTGCCGGGCTATCCCGGCCGAGGCGCAGAGCTCGTACGGACGGTCCAGCCGGGTGGTGCCGTTGGGCGGTGTCGGGGGCGGGCCGGGGGAGGGGCTCGGGGTCGGGCCGGCCGCGAACGGGGAGGCGCCGGGGGCGGAGATCGGAACGACGGTGTCCGGCGCCGGGTTGTGCGGGGCGCCGGGAGGTGAGGCCGGCGAGACCGGCCCGGTGGAGAAACCTGGGGAGACCATCTGCGTCCGTTCTCCTCATCCTCGACGAGGGGTCAGCACCCCTCTGACCGCAGGACGGCCGAAATGGCTCGCCCGTGCGAATACTGACGCATCATCAGCTGTAACGGTTGCGGTTTCACGTCACGTACCCGTCAAGTTTCCGTCGGCGGTCGGGCGGCCTGCCGGCTCCTGCGGGCCCCGGCCCCGGAGTCCGCCCCGGAGCCTGCCCCGGACCTCGCCGGCGACCCGCGGGTGACCCGCAGCCACCCCTCCGGCGCCCGGTCCCGGCGGCCGGCGTGGAGGTCTTGTTACCGGCGGGTCGCTTCCCTATCATCGCGAGTGTTACAGCTTTACTGTCAAACCCCGAGGGGCAGTGGCCAGTGCGCGACACGAGCAGTCCCGGCCCGCTGGCCGGCGTCCGGGTGGTCGAGCTCGCGGGGATCGGGCCCGGCCCGTTCGCCGCGATGCTGCTGGCCGACCTCGGCGCCGACGTGGTCCGGGTGGACCGGCCCGTCCCCTCGCCGCTCGGCATCGATCCCGCCCACGACGTGGCCAACCGCAACAAGCGCTCCGTCCTGGTCGACCTCAAGGCCCCCGAGGGGCCCGGTCTGGTCCTGGGCCTCGCCGAGCGGGCCCACCTGCTGATCGAGGGCTACCGCCCCGGCGTCGCCGAGCGCCTCGGCGTCGGGCCGGAGGCCTGCCTGGCCCGCAACCCCGCCCTGGTCTACGGCCGGATGACCGGCTGGGGCCAGCACGGGCCGCGCGCCGACCGGGCCGGCCACGACATCGGGTACGCGGCCGCGGCCGGCGTGCTCGGCATGATCGGCGACCCGGACCGCCCGCCCGCGATCCCGGCCAACCTGCTCGGCGACTACGCCGGCGGCTCGCTCTACCTGGTCGTCGGGCTGCTCGCGGCCCTCCACCACGCCCGCGCCACCGGCACCGGCCAGGTGGTCGACGCCGCGATCGTGGACGGCGCCGCCCACCTCACCGGCGTGCTCTGGGGCCTGCTGGCGGCCGGCCAGTGGCAGGACCGGCGGGGCGCCAACCTGCTCGACGGCGGCGCCCCCTGCTACGCGGTCTACCCGGCCAAGGACGGCGGGCACCTCGCCGTCGGCGCACTGGAGCCGCAGTTCTACGCCGAGTTCGCCCGGCTGCTGGAGCTCGGCCCGGACGCCCCCGGCCAGTGGGACACCGCCCGCTGGCCCGAGCTGCGCGCGCTGATCGCCGCCCGCTTCGCCACCCGCACCCGGGCCGAGTGGGAGGAGGTCTTCGCCGGCTCCGACGCCTGCGTCGAGCCGGTGCTGAGCATGCGCGAGGCCGCCGCGTCCGAGCACCTGGCGGCCCGCGGCACGTACGTCGAGGCGGACGGCTACACCCAGCCCGCCCCGGCCCCCCGGTTCTCCGCCACCCCCGGCACGCTGCGCCGCCCGCCGTCCCGGCCGGGCGCCGACACCGCCGAGGTCGCCCGTGACTGGGGTCTGCCGGCCCTGGCCCACCCGCCGGGCCGGCCCGCCGCCGCACCGGCCCCGGGCGCACCGCCCGCCGCAGGGCCCGCCGCACCCGGCGCCACCCTGCGCGTCCGGAACACCCCGCCCGTCCGGAACACCCCGCCCGCCCCGCCGTCCCCGGACGCCGCGGCCCGATAAGGAGAGCGCCGTGCAACGCGACATCTACACCGAGGAGCACGAGGACTTCCGGGCGACCGTCCGGGCCTTCCTCGCCAAGGAGGTGCTGCCGCACTACGACCGCTGGGAGCGGGCCGGCATCGTGGACCGCTCGGCCTGGCTCGCGGCCGGCCGGCAGGGCCTGCTCGGGATCGCCGTCCCGGAGGAGCACGGCGGCGGTGGCAGCGCCGACTTCCGCTACGCGGCCGTGCTGGCCGAGGAGTTCGCCCGGGCCGGCGCCTCCGGCCTGGCGCTCGGCCTGCACAACGACATCATCGGCCCGTACCTCACCTCGCTCGCCACCGAGGAGCAGAAGCGCCGCTGGCTGCCCGGCTTCTGCAGCGGGGAGCTGGTCACCGCCATCGCGATGACCGAGCCCGGCACCGGCTCCGACCTCCAGGGCATCCGCACCCACGCGGTCGACCGGGGCGACCACTACCTGCTCAACGGCGCCAAGACCTTCATCTCCAACGGCATCCTCTCCGACCTGGTGATCGTGGTCGCCCGCACCACCCCCGAGGGCGGCGCGCGCGGGCTCAGCCTGCTGGTGGTCGAGCGCGGCATGCCCGGCTTCGAACGCGGCCGCAACCTCGACAAGATCGGCCAGAAGGCCCAGGACACCGCCGAGCTCTTCTTCGAGGACGTCCGCGTCCCCAAGGAGAACCTGCTCGGGGAGGAGCACCAGGGCTTCGTGTACCTGATGCAGAACCTCGCCCAGGAGCGGCTCACCATCGCCGCCTCCGCGATCGCCGGCGCCGAGTACCTGGTGGAGATCACCACCGAGTACGTCAAGCAGCGCGAGGCCTTCGGGCGGCCGCTCGCCAAGCTCCAGCACGTCCGCTTCGAGATCGCCGAGCTCGCCACCGAGTGCGCCGTCACCCGCGCCTTCGTGGACCGGTGCATCACCGAGCACAACCGCTACGCGCTCACCCCGGCGGACGCCTCGATGGCCAAGTGGTGGGCCACCGAACTGCAGAAGCGCACCGCCGACCGCTGCCTCCAGCTCCACGGCGGCTACGGGTACATGGCCGAGTACCCGGTCGCCCGGGCGTTCACCGACGGCCGCATCCAGACCATCTACGGCGGGACCACCGAGATCATGAAGGAGATCGTCGGCCGGTCCCTCCTCGACTGACCGCTCCCCGACCGGCCCCGCCGGCGATTCCCGACCCGGCCCCGCCGGCGCTCCCCACCAGGCCAGGCCCCGAACCACCGGGCCAGACCCCGAAAGGCTCTCCACCGTGACCACCGAAGCGTACGTCTACGACGCGATCCGCACCCCGCGCGGCCGGGGCAAGGCCACCGGCTCGCTGCACGGCACCAAGCCGATCGACCTGGTCGTCGGCCTGATCCACGAACTGCGCCGCCGCTTCCCGGACCTCGACCCGGCCGCGGTGGACGACATCGTGCTCGGTGTGGTCAGCCCGATCGGCGACCAGGGCTCCGACATCGCCCGGGTCGCCGCCATCGCAGCCGGCCTGCCCGACACGGTGGCCGGCGTCCAGGAGAACCGGTTCTGCGCCTCCGGCCTGGAGGCCGTCAACCTGGCCGCCGCCAAGGTCCGTTCGGGCTGGGAGGACCTCGTCCTGGCCGGCGGCGTCGAGTCGATGTCCCGGGTGAAGATGGGTTCCGACGGCGGTGCCTGGTTCGCCGACCCGATGACCGCCTACGAGACCCACTTCGTCCCGCAGGGCGTCGGCGCCGACCTGATCGCCACCGTCGAGGGCTTCAGCCGCACCGACGTGGACGCCTTCGCCGCCGAGTCCCAGGCCCGTGCCGCCAAGGCCCAGGCCGACGGCCTCTTCGACCGCTCGGTCGTGCCGGTCCTCGACCGCAACGGCCTGGTCGTGCTGGACCGCGACGAGTTCATCCGCCCCGGCACCACCGTGGAGAGCCTGGCCGGCCTCAAGCCGTCCTTCGCCGCCATCGGCGACGCCGGCGGCTTCGACGCCGTCGCCCTGCAGAAGTACCACTGGGTCGAGGAGATCGACCACGTCCACCACGCCGGCAACTCCTCCGGCATCGTGGACGGCGCCGCCCTGGTCGCCATCGGCAACCGCGAGATCGGCGAGCGCTACGGCCTGCGCCCGCGCGCCCGGATCGTCTCCGCGGCGGTGTCCGGCTCGGAGCCCACCATCATGCTGACCGGCCCGGCCCCGGCCACCCGCAAGGCGCTCGCCAAGGCCGGGCTGACCGCCGCCGACATCGACCTGGTCGAGATCAACGAGGCCTTCGCCGCCGTCGTCCTCCGCTTCGTCCGCGAGATGGGCTTCCGGCCGGACCAGGTCAACGTCAACGGCGGTGCGATCGCCCTCGGCCACCCGCTCGGCGCGACCGGCGCGATGATCCTCGGCACCCTGATCGACGAGCTGGAGCGGCGCGACCTGCGGTACGGCCTGGCCACCCTCTGCGTCGGCGGCGGCATGGGCATCGCCACCATCGTCGAACGCATCTGATCCCGCCCCGGCACCTCCCTCCCCGGCCCCTTCTGGAGACCCGAACCTCATGAGCGACACCACCACCATCCGCTGGGAGCAGGACCAGGACGGCGTGGTCACCCTCGTCCTCGACGACCCCACCCAGTCCGTCAACACCATGAACGAGGCCTTCACGGCCGACTTCGAGGCCGCCGTGGAGCGGCTGGCCGGCCTCGGCGACGAGCTGCGCGGCGTGGTCGTCACCTCGGCGAAGAAGACCTTCTTCGCCGGCGGAGACCTGCGGATGCTCTCGGCCGCCCGGCCCGAGGACGCCGCCGCCGTCTTCGAGAAGTCGATGCGGATCAAGCGCGCCCTGCGCACGCTGGAGACGCTCGGCAAGCCCGTGGTCGCCGCTCTCAACGGCAGCGCCCTCGGCGGCGGTCTGGAGATCGCGCTCGCCTGCCACCACCGGATCGCCCTGGACACCCCGGCCGGCCGGATCGGCCTGCCCGAGGTCACCCTCGGCCTGCTGCCGGGCGGCGGTGGCGTGGTCCGCACCGTCCGGCTCTTCGGCATCACCGACGCGCTGCTGAAGGTGCTCCTCCAGGGCCGCCAGTACCGGCCGGCCCAGGCGTTCGAGCACGGCCTGGTGCACGAGCTGGTCGACACCCCCGAGGAGCTGACCAGCCGGGCCCGGGCCTGGATCGGGGCCAACCCGACCGCCGTCCAGCCCTGGGACGTCAAGGGCTACCGGATCCCGGGCGGCACCCCGGCCACCCCGGCGTTCGCCGCCAACCTGCCCGCGTTCCCGGCCAACCTGCGCAAGCAGCTGGCCGGCGCCCCCTACCCGGCGCCGCGCAACGTGCTGGCGGCCGCGGTGGAGAGCGCCCAGGTCGACGTCGACACCGCGATGGTGATCGAAGCCCGCTACTTCACCGAGCTGGCCTGCGGGCAGACCAGCAAGAACATGATCCAGGCGCTCTTCTTCGACATGCAGGCCGTCAACTCCGGTGCCGGGCGCCCGAAGGACGTCGAGAAGCGGACGGTCCGCCGGGTCGCCGTGCTCGGCGCCGGCATGATGGGTGCGGGCATCGCGTACACCTGCGCCAAGGCGGGCATCGAGGTGATGCTCAAGGACGTCACCGTCGAGGCCGCCGAGCGCGGCAAGGCCTACTCCGCCGGGCTGCTGGAGAAGGCGGTGGCACGCGGCCGTTCCACCGAGGCGCAGCGCGACGAGCTGCTGGCCCGGATCACCCCCACCGCCGAGGCCGCCGAGCTGGCCGGCTGCGACGCCGTGATCGAGGCCGTCTTCGAGAACCCCGAGCTCAAGCAGAAGGTGTTCCAGGAGGTCCAGGGCGTGGTGGCGCCGGACGCGCTGCTCTGCTCCAACACCTCCACCCTGCCGATCGGGCTGCTCGCCGAGGGCGTCGAGCGCACCGCCGACTTCATCGGCCTGCACTTCTTCTCGCCGGTGGACAAGATGCGGCTGGTGGAGATCATCCGTGGCCCGCAGAGCGGCGACGAGGCACTGGCCCGCGCCTTCGACCTGGTCCGCCAGATCGACCGCACCCCGATCGTGGTGAACGACTCCCGGGGCTTCTTCACCTCCCGGGTGATCGGCCAGTTCATCAACGAGGGCGTGGCGATGGTCGGCGAGGGCGTCGACCCGGCCAGCGTCGAGCAGGCCGCCGCCCAGGCCGGCTACCCGGCCAAGGTGCTCTCGCTGCTCGACGAGCTGACCCTCACCCTGCCGCGCAAGATCCGCAACGAGTACCGGCGCGCGGCCGAGGCGGCCGGCGAGACCTGGACCGCCCACCCGGCCGACGCGGTGGTGGACCGGATGGTCGACGAGTTCGGCCGCACCGGCCGCAGCGGCGGCGCCGGCTTCTACGAGTACGGCGAGGACGGCCGGCGCGGTCGCCTCTGGCCGGGCCTGCGCGAGCACTTCACGCGGTCCGACGTCGCGGTCCCGTTCGAGGACCTCAAGGAGCGGATGCTGTTCAGCGAGGCGCTGGACTCGGTCCGCTGCCTGGAGGAGGGGGTGCTGACCTCGGTCGCCGACGGCAACGTCGGCTCCATCCTCGGCATCGGCTTCCCGGCCTGGACCGGCGGCGTCTTCCAGTACATCAACGGCTACCCGGGCGGCCCGGCCGGCTTCGCGGCCCGCGCCCGCGAGCTCGCCGCCGCGTACGGCGAGCGGTTCGCGCCGCCCGCGATGCTGGAGCGGATCGCCGCCGAGGGGCGGACCTTCAAGGGCTGACTGACCGTCAGTCCTCCGGGGTGCTGGGCGAGTCCGTGCCGCGCGCGGCCTCGCCCAGCTCCTCCCGGAGCGAGCGCTGGAACGCCGTCACCAGCGCCTGCGCCACCATCGGCTGGATGTGGCCGGCCAGGTCCTTCATCCGGGCCAGCTCGGCCGGCTCCGGCTCGCTCTCCCGGTAGGGCTTCCACACCGTCTCGCGGAACAGCCGGTGCAGCTCGTGCGCCGTCGCCCGGCTGTGCTCCAGCAGCACGGCCCGCGCCGCCAGCAGCGTCTCCAGCGGGATCGGCACGTCCAGGATCCGCGCCCCGAGCGGCAGCAGCCCCGGATCCACCCGGAACGCCTCCGGGTCCGCGGTCCGTTCCATCGCGCCCATCGCGGCCAGCCGGTCCAGCTGTTCCTCGGACAGCGCCCGGCCGACCCGCCGCTCCAGCTGCGCGCGGCTCACCGCCTCCGGTGCCTCCGGCGTCCACGACGCCACCAGCGCCCGGTGGATCGCCAGGTCCATCGGGGTGCTGTCCTGCGGGAGGCGGGCCAGGTAGCGCTCGATGGCCGCCAGGGTGAGCCCCTGACGCTGCAGCTCCTCGATCAGTCCGAGCCGGTCCAGGTGGGCGGCCCCGTAGAGGCCGACCCGGCGCGGGCCCAGCTCCGGCGGCGGCAGCAGCCCCTTCGTCCCGTAGAAGCGCACCGTCCGGACGGTCACCCCGGCCCGGGCGGCCAGCTCGTCCACGGTGAGCCGGACCTCCGCCGCCACTTCCGACATCCGTGCCGCCCTCCGCCTCTGTCGCACCCGTGCTGTGACAGCAGCAGTGTGACAGTGCCCGGGGATGCCGGTCCACCCGGTGCGGGCGGCCTGTCCGGGGTTGCGGCCGGGGCGGCCGGGGCGTCGACGGCCGACTCCTGTGACTTGCTCACGACAATTCACCCCGCACCGGGGGTCCGCGCCGGTGCGACCGTCATTTAGGCTGGTGACGTGCTCATCCTTGTTCGCCGCCGCCACGTGGACCTGCTCCGCGTGACGAGCATGTCCTGTCGACGCTCTGGCTGAACCTCGCGCCCTCACCCTCATGCGCGGCCCCACCAGGCCGCGTTCCCCCTCCCGACCCCGGGCACCCGCCGCACCAGGCACGGCCCCGGAGCCACCGGTCGACCACCGGAACCGGTCGGGACGAGACCCAGCGGATGTCACCCATGACGCAGCAGCAGTCCACCTCCAGCACCCCCTCCGCCGCGCCGACCGCCTCCCCGGGCACCCTGCCGGTGATCGACCTCTCGCTCGCCGACGGCAGCCCCGGCGACCGGCGCCGCCTGCACGACGACCTGCGGGCCGCGGCCACCGGCGTCGGCTTCTTCCAGCTCGTCGGCCACGGCGTCACCCCGGCCGAGACGGCCGCGCTCACCGACGCGATGCGGGCCTTCTTCGACCTCCCGGAGGCCGACCGGCTCGCCGTGAGCAACCTCAACTCCCCGCACTACCGCGGCTACACCCGCACCGGCGACGAGCGCACCGGCGGCAGCCGGGACTGGCGCGACCAGCTCGACATCGGCGCCGAGCTGCCCCCGCACGTCCCGGCCGGGGGCGAGCCGCCGTACTGGTGGCTGGAGGGCCCGAACCAGTGGCCCGCGGCGCTCCCGGAGCTGCGGACCGCCGCGCTCGGCTGGATCGACCGCCTCGGCGGCGTCGCCGCGCGGCTGCTGCACGAGCTCCTGACGGCGATCGGCGCCCGTCCGGACTTCTACGACTACGCCTTCGCCGGCCACCCGCACCTGCGGCTGAAGCTGGTCCGCTACCCGGGCACCGCCCCGGACGGCGCCGGCCAGGGCGTCGGCGCGCACAAGGACTACGGCTTCATCACCCTCCTGCTCCAGGACACCGTCGGCGGCCTCCAGGTGGAGCGCCCGGACGGCGGCTTCCTGGAGGTGCCGCCGATGGAGGGGGCCTTCGTCGTCAACCTCGGCGAGCTGCTGGAGGTCGCCACCGACGGCTACCTCAAGGCCACCAGCCACCGTGTGGTCAGCCCGCCCGGCGCCCGTGAGCGCTTCTCCGTCCCGTTCTTCTACAACCCGCGGCTCGACGCCCACATCGAGCCGCTGGACTTCCCCTCCGCCCACCATGCCCCCGGCGCCACCGAGGACCCGGCCAACCCGCTCTTCGCGGAGTTCGGTCTGAACGAGTGGAAGGGCTACACCCGGGCCCACCCCGAGGTCACCCGCCGCCACCACCCCGAGCTGGTCGACTCCGGCTCCCGCTGACGCCCGACCGCCCCCCGGCGTCCCGCCGTCCACCGACACCGGCCCGGTGGACGGCGGGGCACCGTTCGGGCGGCGCGTAGCGGCGCGGCCTCCGAAGGCCGCCCGGCCGGAAGGGGCCCCGCGGCGGGTTGTCAGTCCTCGGCGGGTGTCTCGGAGCGGGCCTCCGGGCGGGCTGCGGCGTGCGGGAAGGGGCAGCCGGACGGCTTCGGCGCACCGTCCTTCTCGAAGGTGCCGAGCTCACCGATCCGGTAGCCGTACGGGTAGCCGGGGTAGCTGCGGACCTGCCGGCCGTCCCGGGCCAGGTGCGGCCGGCGGCGCGGCGGCAGCAGGCGGACGAGGCGTCCGCGCAGCCGCATGCCGGCGCGGACGGCGCGCCGCAGCGCGGCCGGGGGCGCCGGGTAGCCGAAGGCCTCGCGCAGCGGGTCGTCGAGCAGGCAGAGGGAGGAGGTGCGCATCGCGGGGCGCACCGGGGTGGGGTACCAGGAGGCCATCAGGCCGAGGGTGGCGTCCGAGACCTCGCGGCCGCCCTCGTCGAAGCCGAAGTGGGCGCGCTCGTGGTCGTCGAGCAGCCGCTCGAACTCCTCGAAGGTCTCCGGGACGCCGCTCAGGCCCATGTGGCGGCCGAGCTCCCGGTAGTAGTTGGTGGTGGCCCGGACCTCGTGCGGCGAGTAGGGGCGCCAGCCGTAGTCGTCCAGCCACCGCTTGGGGACCACGACGAAGGTGGCCAGCACGTACAGGAAGTCGTCGTTGGAGATGTCGTACCGGCGGTGCATCTGGTTCATCCGCCGGATCGCCTCCCGGCCCTGCTCGGAGGCGAAGCCGTGCTCGATCACGGCCTCCAGGATCAGCACCGTGTCGTCGTACCGCTTCTGCGCGCGCAGCGTGAACTCGCCGGTCCGCGCGAGCAGCCGGCCGATGCCGGGCACCGCGTAGGTGCGGTAGAGCGCGAAGCTGAGCGACTGGGTGGTGTCCCAGGGGAACTCGTACCAGCTGCTGATCCGGTAGATCTCGGTGAACTCGGTCTCCGGGTCCAGGCGCTGAATCCGCTTCAGCCAGTCGTATCGCTGCACAGGCCGACCTTAGGGGCAGGTCAGGGGCCGGTCAACGTGGTCCGGAGGGCGCGGCCGGGGGCGGCCCGGGGCGGCCGGGGCCGGGCGGGGGCGGTCGGGCCGGGGCGTCGGTGCGCGGGCGCCGCCGGGGTCCCGCTGCCTTCTCGAAGATTCCCCGCCGAGGACGTCGAAATGGCTTCTGCCTACCCGTGAGAGGCCCCATCGGGCGCCCCCGACGAGACGAGAGGAGCGGGAGGCCGCCGTCGCCGACTACCGGGCCCGCCGCCCGCCCGGCGGCGGATGGGGTGGGCGCGGCCTCCCGCCGGAGGGCGGTCAGGCCCTACCCTGACGGGTGGACGACTGAAGTCGGCCATCCGGGGGGACGGCATGCTCGACTGGGTACTCGCGATCCTCGTTCCGGCGGGCATCGTCGCCGCCGCCGCGGGCGCCTACTGGTGCTGGGCCCGCTTCGGCACCGACCGGCCGGTGGATCACCACAGCTCGATGCCGAACGAACCCGACTTCCCCGACGGCTGACCGGTCCGGTCCGGTGCCGTCCCGCCCGTCCCCGGCGCAACCACCGAGGACGGGCGGGCCCAGGGGGCTACCGGCCCCGGTGCCGCGCCCGGGCCTGACGCCGGGACAGACCCCGCTGCTCGCGCGCGGTTTCGGCCGCACGCCGCTTGGCCGCCGCGCGGTTCAGGTGCCCGGCCTCTTCGTGTGCCCGCGCCAGCGCCTCCTCGGCCGCGCTGCTCAGCGGCCGGGCCGCCTGCTCCTTCGCGGCCTGCCGGGCGAGCCGCTTGGGGTTCACCGCCCGCCGCCGGGTCCGCCGTTCGACGGCCACCTCGGGTGCGGCGAGCGCGGCGTCCAGCAGTCGGCCGAAGTCCCGGCGGACGAACTCCAGCAACTCCGCGTTGCCGGGTTCGGCGCCGAAGACATGGCGTGCCGCGCGTACTCCGCCGGGTGCTGAGACCTCCAGCACCCCGACCCAGAACGGGTCGTCGAAGAACACGCTGAACGTGCTCGGCATGGTGCGTCCTCCCATGGTCGTGCCACGCCCCGCGCGCGGTCGCGCGCCGGGAGGAACACGCCGGACACCCTGGGAGGGAGGTTACTGACCGCCGGCTCGGGGCCGGCGGCGCCCGGACTACCGACCGGACCGTGTTTTCGCGCGTTCGCGCCCGATCGTACGGCCCCCGCCGCCCGCCTCCATGCATTTCCTCGCCCGTTCCCGGCCCTACCGAGAGGCCTCGCCTCGTGACGACCGCCCGACGCGGCACACGGAGCGTGACGGGTGGGGTGGAGGTGTCGGACTTGAATCTTTGCGAACGGATGTTCGATCCTGGGGGTGTGCCCCTTTTCGAATCTGTTTTCGAATCCACCGCCGAGCGGCAGCCGCTCCGCCCGGTGGTGTCGGCGGCTGCGCTCGGAGGCGGGGAGGGGGCCGGGGGCCGTGGGCTGCTGCCGGTGCTGCCGGCGCTGCGGGAGGTGCTGCCGGAGGGCGGGCTGCGGCGGGGGGCGGCGGTGTCCGTCGGGGGCGGGGACCTCGGGCTGCTGCTGGCGCTGGCCGCCGGGGTGCGGGAGTCGGACGGCGGGTGGGCGGCGGCCGTCGGGCTGCCGGAGCTGGGGCTGGCCGCGGCCGCCGGGTACGGGCTGGACCTGCGGCGGCTGCTGGTGGCGGACGACCCCGGGCCGCACTGGGCCGAGGTGGTGTCGGTGCTGGCCGGAGCGGTCGAGCTGATCATGCTGCGCCCGGACGGGCCGGTGGCGCCGAAGCCGGCCGCCCGGCTGGCGGCCGTGCTGCGGCGCAGCGGTTGTGTGCTGCTGGTGGCCGGGCCGTGGCCGGGGGCGGGGCTGCGGCTGGGCGTGCGGTCCGCGCGGTGGTTCGGGCTGGGGGACGGGCACGGCCGGCTCACCGGGCGGCAGGTGGAGGTGGTGGCCGAGGGGCGCGGGTCCGCGGTGCGCGGGCACACCGCCCGGCTCTGGCTGCCGGACGAGCGCGGCGCGGTGCGGGCGGTGGCCGAACCGGCCGCGGCGACCGGGACGGTTTCCGGGATCGGGACGGCCGGCGTGGGGGAGACGGAGGGGGACGTGGCGTCGGAGGCCGCCGGGACGGGCCTCGAACGTATGGCGGTGGTGTGAGATGACCGAGGGCGGAACGGCGCCCGGGGCCGGCGGCGCGGCCGTGACCCCGCGGGTGCTGGTGGTCTGGTGCCCGGACTGGCCGGTGGCGGCGGTCGGCGGGGAGGCCGGTGCCGACGGTGCCCCGGTGGCGGTGGTCGCCGGCGGCCGGATCCTGGCCTGCTCGGACGCGGCCCGGGCGGCCGGGGTGCGGCAGGGGCAGCGGCTGAAGCTGGCCCAGCGGCTCTGCCCGGCGCTGGAGCTGCGCGACCGGGACCCGGAGGCGGAGACCCGCCGGTTCGAGCCGGTGGTCGCCGCGGTGGAGGCGTTCACCCCCCGGGTGGAGGTGCTGCGCCCGGGGCTGTGCGCGATCCCGGTGAAGGGGCCGAGCCGGTACTTCGGCGGCGAGGAGGCGTTGGCGGCCAAGGTGCAGGCGGCGGTGGCGGCCGCGCTGGCCCGCCCGCCGGCCGAGCGGTCCGGGAGCGGCCCGGCCGGGCCGGACGCGGGCCCGCAGACCCACCCCGCCGACGCCGGGGCGGGCGCCGGGCCGACCCCTGAGCCGACCCCCGGGCCGGCCGGCGCCGACCACGGCACCGACCCCGTCGCCACCACCGACACCCCCCGGCGCGGGCGCGGCGTGGCGGCGGTCACCCCGCTGCACCCGGCGGACGCCGAGCGGGCCGGGGCACGCCGCCGGGCGGCGGCCGTGGACGAGCTGCTCGCCGCCGCGCCGGCCGCCCGGGACGGCGCGCGCGGCGGGTTCGCCCGCCCCGCCGGGTACCCGCCGCAGGAGCGCCCCGCCGAGTACCCGCCCCCGGCCGCCGGTCCGGCGGCCCCCGGAGCGGAACCCCCGGCCACCCCGCCCCCCGCCCCGCACGGCCGGATCGGCGTCGCCGACGGCCTGTTCGCCGCCGTGCTGGCCGCCCGCGCCGGGGTGCTGGTGCCGGCCGGGCGGACGGCGGAGTTCCTCGCGCCCTACCCGGTGGCCGCGCTCGGCGACGAGGCGCTGGCGGAACTGCTGGACCGGCTCGGCCTGTCCACCGTCGGGGCGTTCGCCGCGCTGCCCGCCGAGGCGGTCGCGGACCGCTTCGGCCCGACCGGCACGGTCGCCCACCGGCTGGCCCGCGGGCTCCAGCCGCGCCCGCTGGTCCCGCGCGCCGAGGGGCCGGACCTCTCCGTCGAGCAGCGCTTCGACCCGCCCGAGCCGCTCGCCGAGCCACTGGTGTTCGTCGCCCGCGCCCTGGCCGAGCAGCTGCACCGGCGGCTCGCCGGCGCGGGTCTGACCTGCCAGCGGGTCGCCGTCGAGGTGTCCTGCGCCGACGGGCGGACCGTCTCACGGCTCTGGCGGCACGAGGGTCGGCTGTCGGCGACGGCGCTCGCCGAACGCGTCCGCTGGCAGCTCCAGGCCTGGCAGGGCGCGGGCACCTTCGACACCCCGGCCGGGGCGGAGGACGAGCACGGCGCGGGCGCCACCCCCCACGGCGTGGGCTTCACCGCCCTGCGCCTCGTCCCCGACGACCTCTCCCCGGACCAGGGGCGGCAGCTGGCGCTCTGGGGGCAGGCGGTCGCGGACGACCGGGTGGAGCGCGCGGTGGCCCGGGTCCAGGCGGTGCTCGGCCACGCCGGGCTGCGCCGGATCGAGCCGGCCGGCGGGCGGGGCCCGGCCGAGCAGGCGGTCCGGGTGCCGTGGGGCGAACCGTACGACCCGGCGGCCCCGGCCGACGCGCCCTGGCCGGGCCGGCTGCCGGACGTCTGGCCGGCCGTGGTGCACCGCACCCCGGTGCCGGCCGCCGTGCTGGACGCGGAGGGGCGGCCGGTGGTGGTGGACGGCCGGGCGGGGGTGTCGGCCCGGCCCGACCGGGTCGCGCTGCGCGGGCGGGAGCTGGTGGTGGAGGGCTGGACCGGGCCCTGGCCGGCGGTCGAGTACTGGTGGGACCAGGCGCTCGCCCGCCGCCGGGCGCGCTTCCAGGTCACGGTGGCGGACGGCCGGGCGCTGCTGCTCACGGTGGAGGGCGGTGAGTGGTTCGTGGAGGCGGGCTACGACTGACCCGGCCGGGGGGCAGCGGCCGGGGGCAACAGCGGTGGGGGACGCAACAGCGGTGGGGGAGTCAACAGCAGAGCACGACCGAAGGTACGACCCCCGATGGGCTTCACCAGCCACCCCACACTCCCCTGGAGCGAACTGCACCGGCGTCTGGCCGGCGGCCGGCCCGACCCGGCCGGAGGCGAGGTCGTCCCGCTCCGCCGCCGTGCGGCGGAACGCACCCCCCGCCCCGCCGGGCCGAGCGGCGCCCCGGCCTGGGCCGAGCTGCACGTCCACTCCGCCTTCAGCTTCCTCGACGGCGCCAGCGACCCCGAGGAGCTGGTCGCGGAGGCCGCCCGGCTGGGCGTCGAGACGCTCGCGCTCACCGACCACGACGGCCTCTACGGCGCGGTGCGCTTCGCCGAGGCGGCCCACGAGGTCGGCATCGGCACGGTGTTCGGCGCCGAACTGACCCTCCGCCACGGGCCGGACCCCGCCCGGCGCCCCGGCGGGGAGACCGAGCACCTGCTCGTCCTGGCCCGCGACCCGGCCGGCTACCGCAGCCTCTCCGCGGCAATCAGCGCCGCCCAACTGGCGGGCGGGGCCAAGGGCCGCCCGGCGTACGACTTCGCGGCGCTGGCGGCTGCGCACGGCGGCCACTGGGCGGTGCTCACCGGCTGCCGCCTCGGCCGGGTGCCGGCCGCCCTCGCCGGGGGCGGCCCCGACGGCCGGCGGGCGGCCGAGGACCGGCTGCAGAGCCTCGTCGAGGCGTTCGGCCGGGACAACGTGTACGTCGAGCTGATCGACCAGTGGCTGCCCGGCGACGACCTGCGCAACGACGCCCTCGCCGCCTCCGCCGCCCGGCTCGGCCTGCCCGTCGTCGCCTCCACCAACGCCCACCACGCCGGCCCGGCCCAGGGCCGGCTCGCGCAGAGCCTCGCCGCGCTGCACGAGCGCCGCACGCTCCAGGAGGCGGCGGGCTGGACGCACGCGGCCGGCACCGCGCACCTGCGCTCGGGGCGCGAGATGGCCGGCCGGCTGGCGCGCTTCCCCGGCGTGCGGGAGGCGACCGTCGACCTGGCCCGCGCCTGCGCCTTCGACTTCACCCGGCTGGACCCGGAGCTGCCGGGCCACCCCGTCCCGCCCGGGCACACCGAAATCAGCCACCTGCGCGCCCTGGTCGCCGAGCGCGGCCCGGCCCGCTTCGGGTCCGGCAACGGCCCCGCCCGCCGGCAGCTCGCCCGGGAGCTGGACGTCATCGAGGAGCTCGATCTGGCCGGCTACTTCCTGATCGTCCACGACATCGTCGACTTCTGCCGGCAGGAGGACATCTGGTGCCAGGGCCGCGGCTCGGCGGCCAACTCGGCGGTCTGCTTCGCGCTCGGGATCACCGCCGTCGACCCGATCCACTACAAGCTGCTGTTCGAGCGCTTCCTCTCCACCGCCCGCGACGGACCGCCCGACATCGACCTGGACATCGAGAACCGCCGCCGCGAGGAGGTCATCCAGTACGTCTACCGCCGCTACGGGCGCGAGCACGCCGCCCAGGTCGCCAACGTGATCACCTACCGGCCCCGGCTGGCGCTGCGCGACGCGGCCCGGGTGCTCGGCTACCCGCAGGGGCAGGTGGACGCGTTCAGCCGGCAGGCCGACTTCCGCTCCACACCGGGTGCGGACGCCGTCATCCCCGCCGACGTCCTCGCCCTGGCCGGACAACTCCACGGCCTGCCGAGGCACTTGGGCATCCACTCGGGCGGCATGGTGCTCACCCGGGAGCCGATCGGCGAGATGTGCCCGACCGAGTGGGCCCGGATGCCGGGCCGGTCCGTGCTGCAGTGGGACAAGGACTCGGTGGCCGGCGCCGGGCTGGTCAAGATCGACCTGCTCGGCCTCGGCATGCTCGCCGCACTCCACGACACCTGCGACCTGATCGCCGAACACCACGGCGTGCGGCACACCCTGGCCACCGTCCCGGACGACGACCCGGGCGTCTACGCGATGCTGCGGCGGGCCGACACGGTGGGCGTGTTCCAGGTCGAGTCGCGCGCCCAGATGGCCACCCTGCCGCGGCTCAAGCCGGACCACTTCTACGACCTGGTGGTGGAGGTCGCACTGATCCGCCCGGGCCCGATCCAGGGCGGCTCGGTCCACCCGTACCTGCGGCGCCGGGCCGGGGCGGAGCCGGCCGGCTGCCCGCACCCGCTGATGGAGAACGCGCTCGGCAAGACCCTCGGGGTGCCGCTGTTCCAGGAGCAGATGATGCAACTGGCCATCGACTGTGCCGGGTTCACACCCGCCGAGGCAGACCGGCTGCGCCAGGCGATGGGCTCCAAGCGCTCGCACGAGCGGGTCGCCCGGCTGCGCGACCGGCTGCTGGGCGGCATGGCCGAACGCGGCATCCCGGAGGAGGTGGCCGAGGACATCTACACCAAGATCGAGGCCTTCTCCAACTACGGCTTCCCGGAGAGCCACGCGATCAGCTTCGCCTACCTGGTGTACGCCAGCGCCTGGCTCAAGTACCACTACCCGGCGGCCTTCACCTGCGCCCTGCTGGCCAACCAGCCGATGGGCTTCTACTCGCCGCTGAGCCTGATCGCGGACGCCCGCCGGCACGGCGTCCGGGTGCGCGGGGTGGACGTCAACGCGAGCGGGCCGCGGCCGACCCTGGAGCCGTACCGGGGGCCGACCCCGAAGCCGCCGCTCACCGCGGGGAAGCCGCAGCCGGCCGTCCGGCTCGGCCTGGACACCGTCCGGGGGGTCGGCGCCCTGCAGGCCGAGGCGATCGCGGCCGGGCAGCCGTACGCCGACCTGGAGGACTTCGCCCGCCGGACCGGTCTGCCCGCGCCGGTGCTGGAAGCCCTCGCCACGGCGGGCGCGTTCGGCTGCTTCGGGCTGGGCCGGCGGCAGGCGCTCTGGGCCGCGGGGGCGTACGCGGGCGTCTCGGCGGCGCTGCTGCCCGGCACCACGCCGGGCACCGAGGCCCCGGAGCTGCCCGAGATGACCCCGGTGGAGGAGACCATCGCCGACCTCTGGGCCACCGGCAGCTCCGCCACAAGCCACCCCGTCCAGCACCTGCGCCCGCACCTGGAGCGCGGCGGCGCGCTGACCGCCGCCCAGCTGCCGGACGTGGCGCCCGGCACCGCCGTGGTGATCGGCGGACTGGTGACGCACCGCCAGCGGCCGCCGACGGCGGGCGGGGTGCTCTTCCTCAGCCTGGAGGACGAGACCGGCCTGATCAACGTGATCTGCAGCCGCCCGGTCTGGGAGTCCCAGCGCCGCACCGCGCTCGACCGGGCCGGCCTGCTGGTCCACGGCCACATCGAGCGCGACCGCGGCGCCACCAACCTGGTCGCCACCCGGCTCAGCCCGCTGCGGCTGGGGATCTGAGGACGGTTCGGCCGCGGCCCCTGACGGCCGAGGGGGGCCGGCGCGGTGCAGTCGTGGGGGTGCCTGCGCCGCGCCGGGCCTCTCGGGTATTGCATCATTCGCGCCAGAACCCTGCATATCGCCGGAAGGAGTGGTTTGGGCTGCCGGCGTGCAGATATGACGAACAGTCAGTCAATCGGACGAGTGGGTCCGGCCCCTACGGGCGGGGCCGGCGGGGCTCCGCTCCGGTCACTGCCCGCCGCCCGCCTTCCGCCCCCGGCCGGGCGCGCCCGCGAAGGCCTGCGCGATCGGCAGCCAGGCCGTCGCCGTCCCGCCGGTGGCGGTCAGGGCGAGGTCGTCCCGGTGCCGGCGCTGCGTCACCAGCAGGCAGAAGTCCAGCGCCGGGCCGGTCACCCGGTCCGCGGCGTCGGCCGGCCCCCAGGTCCACAACTCGCCGTCCGGGGCGGTCAGTTCCACCCGGATCGGGTCGGTCGGGGCCGGCCGGCCGTGCAGCGAGAAGGCGAACCCCGCCGTCCGCACCCCCAGGTGCGCGACGTGCCGGAGCCGGGCGGTCGGCTCCCTGACCACGCCCAGCGCGTCCGCGACGTCCTGCCCGTGCGCCCAGGTCTCCATCAGCCGCGCGGTGGCCATCGACGGGGCCTTCATCGGCGGCCCGAACCAGGGCAGCCGGGCGTCGCCCGGGGCCGCGGCCAGCGCGGCGGCCAGCCGTTCCCGTCCGGCCCGCCACCGGTCCAGCAGCTTCGCCGGCTCCTCGGCCGCGCCGCGCGCCGCCCCGTCCTCCACCGGGTCGGCGCCCGCGGCCACCAGCTCCCCGAAGACGCGGCCGGACTCCGCGGTGAAGGCCCCGGGGTCGCGGGCGGAGAGCTCCGCCCAGTCGTCGGTCCAGGCCAGGTGGGCGATCTGGTGCGCGATCGTCCACCCGTGGGCGGGGGTGTCCGCGGCCCATCCGGCCGGTTCCAGCCCCGCCACCAGGCCGTCCAGCACCGCGCTCTCGGCCCGCAGGTCGTCGAGCAGGCCGGCCAGCACGTCCCGGGCACCCGGGCCCTTCGGGTCCGTCGTCATCGGCATCCCCTTCACGTCTGTCGTCCGTGTCTGTCGTGGTCCGTCTCCGCGGCGGTCCGTGCCGGTGGTGGCCGGTGCGGTCGTGGAGCCCGCCGCGGGGCGATGTGACTCGCGGGTAACCCAAGCCCGCACCCTACGCCCCACCCGGCGCACCCGCCCGGAACTCGGCGGAAGACACCCGTCACGACCCTCGCCACCGGCCGCACCGCGTGTGAGAATCGCGCGATGACCAGGGCTGCGGACACCCCCACCCGTGCGGCCGGCGCCCGCGCAGCCGGTGGCCGTGCCGCCGGCAGCAGTGCGGCCGACGGCCTCGACATCGACGACCTCGCCCGCCGGGCCGCCGATCTGGTCCGGGACGCGGTGCTGGGCGACCTCGCCCGCCGGGTGGTCGCCGACTGCGGCGCCGACGTCGGCCTGGTCGGCGTGCCAGAGCCGGACCGCCGCGCCCGGGCCCCCGAGGGCATGGTGCTGCGGCACTGGGCCGGCACCCGGGCCGACCTGCTGCACGACCTCGCCGTCCCCGCCGGGACCGGTCTGGGCGGCCGCGCGCTGGCCGAGCACGCCCCCACCTGGGTGCCCGACTACCGGGCCGCCACCACGATCTCGCACCACTACGACGCTGCCGTCACCGCCGAGGACCTCTACGCGATGCTCACCGTTCCGCTGCTGCACGGCGGCACGGTGCACGGCGTGGTGTACGCCTCGCTGCGCGCGGTCGTCCCGTTCGGAGACGTGCGGATCGCCGCCGTCACCCGACTCGCCGCGGCCGCCACCCGGGCACTGGCCGGGGCGGCGGCCTGGAGCGGTGCGCCGGACGGCGGCCCGCCGAAGGCCGCCGCCCCGGTCCCGCCGGCCGGGCCTCCGTCGTCGGACCGGCTCCCGCCGGCCCGGCCGGCACCGCTCACCAGACGCGAGCACGAGGTGCTGCGCTGGGCGGCGACCGGCCGGACCAACCCGGAGATCGCCGCCCAACTGGGCCTCACCTGCAACACGGTGACCGGCTACCTGAAGAACGCCATGCACAAGCTCGGCGTCCGCAACCGCACCGAACTCGCCCTGGTGGCCCGTGAGTCCGGGCTGCTGTCGCCGGGCGCCGAGGTCAGTTGACCTTGCGCTCCCGCCCCGCCCAGTAGGGCTCGCGGAGCCGGAACTTCTGCAGCTTGCCGGTGGTGGTCCGCGGCAGCGCGTCCCGGAACTCCACCGAGGTGGGCGACTTGTAGCCGGCCAGCCGCTGCTTGCAGTGCGCGATGAGGTCCGCCTCGGAGACGCCGGCGGCCTCCGGGCCCGGCTTGAGCACCACCAGGGCCTTGACGGTCTCGCCCCACTTCTCGTCCGGGACGCCGATCACCGCGGCCTCGGCGACCGCCGGGTGGTCGTACAGGCAGTCCTCCACCTCGATCGAGGAGACGTTCTCCCCGCCACTGATGATGACGTCCTTCTTCCGGTCCGAGATGGTCAGGTAGCCGTCGACCAGGGTGCCGCCGTCGCCGGTGTGGAACCAGCCGTCCCGGATCGCCTCCGCGGTCTCCTGCGGCTGGTTCCAGTAGCCGGACAGCACGACGTTGGAGCGGACCAGCACCTCGCCCTGGCCGTCCACCGCCACCTTGTTGCCGATCGCCGGTGAGCCGGCCTGCACCAGCTTCTCGGCCCGCTCGGCGGGCTCCAGGACGTCCCACTCGGAGCGGCCGCGGTTGACCGTCACCACCGGCGAGGTCTCGGTCAGGCCGTAGATCTGCATGAACTCCCAGCCGAGTTCGGCCTCGACGCGCTGCACCACCGAGGTCGGCGGCGGGGCGCCGGCCACGATCATCCGCACCCGGTCCCGGCCGGGGACGGGCCCGTCCCAGTCGGCGGCCGCGTCCAGCACCATCTGGACCACCGCGGGGGCGCCGCACAGGAAGGTCACCCCGTGCCGCTCGACCCGGCGCAGGATCTCGGCGCCGTCCACCTTGCGCAGCACGATGTGCTGCGCGCCCAGCCCGGTGAGCACGAACGGCAGGCCCCAGCCGTTGGCGTGGAACATCGGCAGGGTGTGCAGGTAGACGTCCCGGTCGGTGGCGCCGAAGTGCAGGCCCATCAGCACGGCGTTCAACCAGATGTTCCGGTGGGTAAGCTGAACGCCCTTGGGACGCGCGGTGGTTCCGCTGGTGTAGTTGATCGTCGCGGTGTCGTCCTCGCCGAACTCGTACCGGCGCGGCGCGTGGTCGAAGTCGTACAGCAGTGCGTCGCTCTCGGCGCCGAGCACGAACTTGTGCTTCGCCGTCACGCCGTCCAGCGCGTCGGCGACCTCGGGGTCGACCAGCAGCACGGACGCGCCGCTCTGCTCGACGATGTACGACACCTCCTCGGCCCTGAGCCGGAAGTTCACCGGCACCAGCACCCGGCCGTGCCCGCTCACGCCGTACAGCGAGGTCATCAGCCGGGCCGAGTTGTGGGAGACGATCGCGACCCGTTCGCCCGGCCCGACGCCCAGCCGGTCCAGCCCGGCGGCCTGGGCCCGGGCCAGCCCGGCGACCCGGCGGTAGGTCAGTTCGCCCCAGGAGCGGGCAGGCTGGACCGGTTCGTCGACGATGCCGACCCGGTCGCCGTAGACGAGCTCGGCCCGGTCGAGGAAGTCCATCACGGAGAGGGGAATCTGCATGCGCCCACTGTCCTCCGCCCGCGCCGCGCTGCACACCCCCGATCGGGGGTGTCACCCGTTCGGGCCGCCCGCGTCAACTCCCGGCGGCGGCCGGGGCCGCGCCGGCGGTGGGCGCGGCAGTCCCGGCGGCGGACGAGCCCGTCCCGGCGGCGGCCCGGGCCGTCTCCGCCGCCGCCAGGGCGGCGACCAGCCGGTCCCGGGCCGCGGTCTGCGCCTCGATCCGGCGCTCCAGGACGGCCAGCCGCTCCCGGGCGATCCGCAGCGCGGCGGCGGACGGCGGGGCGGACAGGACGTCGTGGTCCAGGCAGCCCAGGAACGGCCGGACGTCCTCCAGGGTGAACCCGGCGGCCAGCAGCGCACGGATGTTGCGCACCCGCACCGCCGCCGACCCGTCGTACTCCCGGTAGCCGTTGGCCGCGCGCGAGGAGCCGATCAGCCCGGCCTGCTCGTAGTGGCGCAGCGCCCGGGCCGTCGTCCCCGTCGCCCGCGCCAGCTCGCCGATCAGCACCCCGCCCCGTCCTTCCACCCCGTCACCCCACGACGGCGCCGCCGTCGACGGGCAACACTACTCCGGTGACGAACGAGGCCGACGGCGCGGCGAGCAGGGTGACGGCCCAGGCGACCTCGGCGGGCCGGCCGATCCGGCCGAGCGGGGTGTGGGCGATCTGCCACCGCCGGACGGCCGCCCGCTGCTCCGCGCCGAGGCCGGAGTGCTCGCCGATCGGCGTGTCGATCGCCCCGGGCGCCACCGCCACCACCCGGACGCCGCGCGGTGCGAGCTCCACCGCCCAGCTGCGGGTGGCCGACTCCAGCGCCGCCTTGCTCGCCGCGTAGACCGAGTTCCCCGGCCAACCGCGCTGTCCGACCGAGGTGGTGACGTTGACGATGACGCCCCGGCTCGCTTCCAGCGGCGCCAGCGCGGCCTGCCCGAGCAGCAGGGCGGCGGTCAGGTTGGTGGCGAGCTGGGCGTCGATCCCCGCCCGGTCCAGGCCGCCGACGGCACCGCTGCGGACGATCCCGGCGTTGTTGACCAGGACGTCCAGCCGGCCGTACCGCTCCACCGCCGCCCGCACCACCGCCTCGGGGGCGCCGGGCGCGGTGATGTCCGCGGCCAGCGGGTGGATCCGGCCGGGGTGGGCGCCCGCCGCCTCCGCCAGCGGCCCGGCGCGCCGGCCGACGGCCACCACCCGGACCTCCGGGCCCTGCGCGGCGAAGGCGTGCGCGGTGGCGCGGCCGATCCCGGTGCCCGCCCCGGTGACCAGGACGACCCGGGAGACTGTCTCGTGCTCCGTGCTCTCGTTCATGCCTGCAGCCTCCAACCCTGCCGCCAGGGTCAAGGTCAAGCGGCCAACGGGAGCCGGCGGCCGGGCACGGCCGGGCGGCGCGGTCGGGCCGCACCAGGAACGCGCGGCTCCACTTGCTGAGCCCGCGGCGAACAGTGGCCTGCAGGGGGACTCGGCGCACCCGCCGGGCTGTTAGGAAGGTGTCGGACAGAAGGTGCCCACGCACCCACCCACGGGGAGAGAACACGCATGAGCGACGAACGGTCCGGAAGCCTGTACGACGCCATCGGCGGAATCGACGCGCTGCGTCGGCTGAGCAACACCTTCTACGAGGGCGTGCTGGCCGACCCGGTGCTGGCGCCCGTCTTCGCGAACTTCACCACCACCCACATCGAGCACGTCGCCGTCTGGCTGGGCGAGATCTTCGGCGGCCCGGCCCGGTTCACCGGCGAGCTCGGCGGCCACCAGTCGCTGCTCCGCTCGCACCTGGGTCTCGCGATCACCGAGGAGCAGCGCAGCCGCTGGATGGAGCTGATGGGCGAGGCGGTCCGGAAGGAGCTGCCCGACGACGAGCTGCTGCGCCGGCGGGTGCTGGAGTACTTCGACTGGGGCACGAAGATCGCCAAGGACGTCTCGGCGGCACCGGCCGGTGCCGACCTCGGTGACCCGGGCCCGACCCCGCGCTGGGGTTGGGAAGGCCTGAAGTGACGTCCACCGCGGACCTGCTCGCCGCGGAGCCGACCCCGGCCGGGAGCTCCCCGGCCGGGGCGGCCGCCGCCGGGGCGGCCGTCGCCGCCGACCTCGCCCTGTCCGGGGGCGGCCTGGTGCTGCGGCCGTTCCGGGACGAGGACGCGCCCGCGCTGATCGGGATCTACCGCGACGAGACGTTGCGCCGCTTCACCCGGACCCCGGTCACGGACCAGGCCGAGGCCGCCCGCTGGCTCGAACTGCAGCGCCGCGGCTGGGCGGAGGGCCACCGGTACAGCTTCGCCGTCCTGGAGCCCCGCGCAGACCGAGCCGGCGGCCGGACCGGCGGCCGGGACGACGCCTCTGCCGACGACCGGGACGACGCCCCGGCCGAGCTGGTCGCCAATGTGGTGCTCAAGCGTGCCGAGCCCGGCGGCCCGGTGGCCGAGGTGGGCTACTGGACGGCCGCCGCCGCCCGCGGCCGGGGCGTGGCCCCGCGCGCGCTGGAGGTGCTCACCGGCTGGGCGTTCGCCGCCTTCGCCGCCGACGGGCTGGTCCGGCTCGAGCTGCTGCACCAGGTGGACAACACGGCGTCCTGCCGGGTCGCGGAGAAGGCCGGGTACGGCTTCCGGTCCGTGCTGCCGGCCCTGCCGCCGGAGTTCCCGCTGGACGGGCACCTCCACAGCCGCTCCGCGCTCTGCTCGTCGACATAACCGCTGGACCGGGAGGGAGGAGCCGGGCCAGAGTGGCCGGTATGGCTTCTCTCGTACGACACATGACGATCGACTGCGCCGACGCCTACCGCCTGGCGCAGTTCTGGGCCGAGGTGCTGGACGCCAAGGTGAGCGACGACGACAACCCGGGTGACCCGGAGGCGCTGGTGCAGACGGCCGGCGCCGGGCTGCTCTTCATCCAGGTGCCCGAAGGCAAGTCGGTGAAGAACCGCGTCCACCTGGACGTCCAGCCGCAGGACCGCACCCGGGACGAGGAGGTCGAACGCCTGCTGGCGCTCGGCGCCACCCTCCACGGCGACCACCGCACCCCGGACGGCAAGGGCTGGGTGACCCTGCTCGACATCGAGGGCAACGAGTTCTGCGTCGAGCGGAGCGCCGCCGAGCGGGCCGCCACCGCCTGAGCCGGCGCCGCCGTCGGCAGTCAGCTGTCGGCAACGGCCGTCCGCCAGGTCCACGAGGACTTGCGCGGGCGGCCGTTCAGCTCTCCGCGCCCGGTGTGCCAGAGCAGGACGTCACCCGGACCGCCGGGCGGGGCGTCCGTGGTCAGCCGGTCCAGCACCGCGGCGCTGAGCCTGGCCGGCGGCCGCCAGGGAAGGCCGAGGCCGAGGGCGATGTCGTGGGTGTGGAGCAGCAGTTCGGACACTCCCATGGCAGCGAAGCCGGGCGGGTCGAACGGCCCGAAGTGCCAGGCCCGCAGGTCGGCCGGCGCGGCGTCCAGGGCGGTGGCCAGCAGCCGGGCGCAGGCGGTCACGACCGTGAGCACCTCCGCGGGCCCCGCCTCCGGCGGCACGGTGAGGTCGAGCGGCAGGTAGCGGTCGTCGGGGCGGGCCGCGAGCTGGCCGGCGTAGGCGAGCAGGTCGTGCGCGATGTGGACGGCCGTCTCCCGGCAGCTCCACTCCAGCGGTCCGGCCGGCACCGACCAGTCGCGGTCGGCGGTGTGCGGCCCGAGGGCGCGCAGCACCTCGTCGAGCGCGGCCCGGACGTGGTTGCCGCCCATCGGACCGCCGACCCCAGTGGCGGTCGTGGCGGCGGGTTCCGGCTGCGGGGTCTCTTCCCGGGTGTCGGCGTTCATGGCGCCAGCCTGCCACCCGGCGGCACGGGGGAGTCCGACAGCGTGTCAGTTCCGGCCCCCGGCGCGGGGGGTGCTAGACGTGGGACACACCCCAGCAGCGCACCCGGAAGGCAGGTACCCCATGGCCGGCATCGCCGTGATCGGAGCCAACGGCAGGATCGGCGCCGCCGTCGTCGCGGAGGCCGTGGAGCGCGGGCACCGGGTGACGGCCGTGGTCCGCGACCCCGCCCGCCACCGGGGTGCAACGGCCGCGGTCCTCCCCGGCGACGTCCTGCGGCCGGGGGACGTGGCGCGTGTCGCGGCCGGCCAGGACGTGCTGGTGAGCGCCGTCGGAGGCGGCGACGCCACCGGCCACCGGGCGCTGATCGAGCCGGCCGCCCGCTCGCTGATCGAAGGCCTGCGGTCGCTCGGCGGCGACGCGCCCCGGCTGATCGTGGTCGGCGGCGCGGGCAGCCTGGAGACGGCACCGGGCGTCCGGGGCTGGGACACGCCCGGCCTGCCCGAGCGGGTGCTGGAGATGATGCACGCGCACGGCGCCGCCCTCGCCTACCTGCGCACCGTCGTGGACGTCCGCTGGACGGTGCTCTCCCCGCCGGCCGAACTGGTGCCGGGGGAGCGGACCGGCCGCTACCGCACCGGGCTGGACCAGCTGCTCGGCGACGCCGCCGGCCGCAGCTGGATCCCGGTGCCGGACTACGCGGTGGCACTGGTCGACGAGATCGAGCAGCCCGAGCACATCGGCGAGCGCTTCACCTGCTGCGCCGTCTGAGCCGGTGGGCGCCCCCTGCGTTTGTCGGTCCGGCGCTCAGCCGAGTTGGATCGAGCGCTTGGCCAGGCCCATCCAGAAGCCGTCGATCACGCTGCGCTGGCTGCCCAGGTCGGCCTCGCCGGCGCCGAGGGTGACGAACAGCGGGGCGAAGTGCTCGGTGCGCGGGTGTGCGAGCCGTCCGGCCGGAGCCTTGTGCTCGAAGTCGAGCAGCGCGTCGAGGTCCTCGGCCTCCAGGGCGCGCCGGCCCCAGTCGTCGAACTCGGCCATCACCGAGCTGACCCGGCCGTCGGAGCTGAGCGCCCGCAGGTTGTGGGTGAAGAAGCCGCTGCCGACGATCAGCACGCCCTCGTCGCGCAGCGGCGCGAGCCGGCGGCCGATCTCCAGCAGCCGCTGCGGGTCGAGCGTGGGCATGGAGACCTGGAGGACCGGGACGTCCGCCTCCGGGAACATCTCCACCAGCGGGACGTAGGCGCCGTGGTCCAGGCCGCGGTCCGGGACGTCCTGCACCGGGGTGCCGGGAGCGCGCAGCAGCTTCCGCACCCGCTCGGCGAGTTCGGGCGCGCCGGGGGCGGCGTACTGCACCCGGTAGTAGTGCTCGGGGAAGCCCCAGAAGTCGTAGACCAGCGGCACGGGATCGACCGCGCCGAGGGCGAGCGGTGCCTCCTCCCAGTGCGCGGAGACCACCAGGATCGCCCTGGGCCGGGGCAGGCCGGCCGACCAGGCGGCCAGCTGGCCCGGCCAGACCGGGTCGTCGGCGAGCGGCGGCGCGCCGTGCGAGAGGTAGAGGGCGGGCATGCGCTCGGGGGCGGCGGTGCTCATGGCGGCTTCCTCGGCTTCCTTCCGCGGGCGTCCCGACCCCGGCCGGACCGGCCGCTCCGGGTCAGGTAGTTCAACTTTGAACCTCGACACGTCGACCGTACACCTTCGTTCGAATTTGAACAACAGGAGTAGGCTTCCCCCATGCCCTCCACGCCCCCCGGAAGCGAACCGCGCTGGCTCGACCACGACGAGATGGCCGCCTGGCGGGGCTTCGTCACCGCGAGCAACCTGCTGAACCGCCGGCTGGAGCGCCAGCTCAAGGAGGACTCCGGCCTCTCGCACACCCAGTACGAGATCCTGGTCCACCTCTCCGCCGCACCGGCCGGCTCGCTCCGGATGACCGAACTGGCGGAGAAGCTGGTCACCTCCAAGAGCGGTCTCACCTACCAGGTCACCCAGCTGGAGCGGATGGGCCTGGTCGGCCGCCGCTCCTGCCCGAGCGACGTGCGCGGCGTCTTCGCCGAGCTCACCGACGAGGGGCGCGAGGCCCTGCGGCAGGCCGCCCCGGGGCACGTCGCCCTGGTGCGCGAGCTGCTGATCGACGTGCTCACCCGGGAGCAGCTGGCCGTGCTGGCGGCCGGGCTCGGCGAGGTGAGCGCCCGTCTGCGGCTGGACGACGGGGCGTAGCCGGGCCCGGGGCGCCGGTCAGGCCGCGCCGCCCGCGTGGTCGGCGCCGTCCGGGTCGTCCGTGTGGCCCCGGTCGTCCGTGTGGCCCCGGCCGTCTGTGTCGCACCGGTCGTCTGTGCCGCCTTCGCCGTCGGACAGGCGCCGGGGCGCAGGGGCGCCCGTCCCCGCCGCCCGGAGCAGCAGCAGCTCCCGCTCCCGGACGTTGCGGGTCAGCGCCGCTGCCCGTTCGAACTCCGCCCGCGCCTCGTCCGCCCGTCCGAGCCGGGCCAGCAGGTCGCCGCGGACGCTGGGCAGCAGGTGGTACTCCTTCAGGGCCGGCTCCGCGGCCAGGGCGTCCACCAACTCCAGTGCGGCCGCCGGGCCCCGGGCCATCGAGACGGCCACCGCCCGGTTCAGCTCCACCACCGGGGACGGCGTCAGCGCCATCAGCCGCCCGTACAGCGCGGCGATCGTCGCCCAGTCGGTGTCCTCGTAGCGGACCGCCCGGGCGTGGCAGGCGGCGATCGTGGCCTGCACCGAGTACGGCCCGGTGCCCGCGCGCTGCAGCGCGGCGAACCCGCGCCGGATCAGCAGCCGGTCCCAGCGGGCGCGGTTCTGGTCGGCCAGCAGCACCGGATGCCCGTCCGGGCCGGTCCGGGTGGCCGTCCGGGAGGCCTGGAACTCCAGCAGGGCCGCCAGCCCGTGCGCCTCGGGCTCCTGCGGCACCAGCCCGGCGAGCACCCGGGCCAGCCGGAGCGCGTCCTCGCAGAGCGCGGGCCGGAGCAGGTCGTCGCCGGCGGTGGCCGAGTAGCCCTCGTTGAAGATCAGGTAGATGACCTCCAGCACGGAGGAGAGCCGGGCCTCCCGGTCCTCCCCGTACGGGACCTCGAACGGGACGTTCGCCTTGGCGAGCGCCCGCTTCGCCCGGACGATCCGCTGGGCGACGGTCGGCTCGGCGGCTAGGAAGGCGCGGGCGATCTCCTGGGTGGTCAGCCCGCCCAGCAGCCGCAGGGTCAGGGCGATCCGGGCGTCGGCCGCCAGCACCGGGTGGCAGGCGGTGAAGATCAGCCGCAGCAGGTCGTCGTCGATGTCGTCGGGCTCGGCCGGCTCCGGCGGCGGCACGTCCTCCAGCGACCGCCCGACCTCGGCCAGCTTGCGCGCGTACGTCTCGCGGCGGCGGACCAGGTCGATCGCGCGGTGCTTGGCCGTCGTCATCAGCCAGGCGCCCGGCCGGTCCGGGACGCCCTGCTCCGGCCACTGCTCCAGGGCGGCGACCAGGGCGTCCTGGGCCAGCTCCTCGGCGATGCCCACGTCCCGCACGATGCGGGTGACACCGGCGATGATCCGGGCGGACTCGATCCGGAACACCGCCTCGACCGCTACGGCCGCATTGGTCTCGCTCACGGCCACTCATCAGAGCAGCTGTCCGGAGGCGAGGCAAGCGCGGACGCGGCGGTCGGGGCGGGGGCGACGGCGATCAGGCGGGATCAGGCGGGATCAGGCGGCTTCAGAGGGTTTCGGACGGCTTCGGACAGCTTCGGACGGTTCCCGACGGGTCGGGACGGGTTCGGCCCGTGCGGGCGCGTTCCGCGCGGCCGGGCCGCTCAGGCCTCCGGCGGGGTGGCCGCCTCATCGATCTGGCGCAGCTCGGCGCCGACCTTCCAGCTCTCCGGGTGGGTCTGCAGGAACCGCTTGGTCCACTCCACCGCCTCGGCCATGTCCTTGCACTGCATGATGGCGTAGCCGCCGACGACCTCCTTGGTCTCGGTGAACGGGCCGTCGGTGAAGCTCAGCTTCCCGCCCTCCCAGGTGATCCGGGTGCCCTCGGAGGTGGGCAGCAGGCCGGCGGTGTCCAGCATGACCCCCGCCTTGGTGATCTCCTCGAACAGAGCGCCCATCCGCTGCTCGAACCCCGGGTCCGCCGCCCGGATGTCGGGGGCGTTCTGCTCGTCGATGCGGATCAGCGACATGAAGCGCGGCATGGTGACTCCTCGGTCCGGAGGCGGGGCCTCTCCCCGCCTCTCACCCCTGCGTCGAACGGGTGGCGGCCGGTTCGACAGCCGCGCCGAAATTCTTCCGGGGGATTTCCGGGCGGGCCACCGGAGCGGCCCGGCCCGCCCGATCCCGCCCGGCCCCGGGCGGCGGCGCCCGTCAGCCCGCCGGGGTGCAGAGCAGGGCGGTGCGCAGGTCGAGGCGGTCGTGCAGGCGGGCGAGGTTGCGGCCGGTGAGCTCCTCGATGCGGCGGACCCGGTAGTGGACGGTGTTGACGTGGATGTGCAGGGCCTCGGCGGTGCGGGCCCAGGAGCCGTCGTGGTCGAGGAAGGCCGCGAGGGTGCCCAGCAGGGAGACGCCGTTCTCGCGGTCGTGCGCGGCGAGCGGCGCCAGCAGCCGGGCGTGGTAGGCGGCGGTGACCTCCGGCGGGATGCCGCGCAGCAGGCCGGCCAGTGAGTCCAGCTCGGCGGCGCTGCCGACCGGGCCGCCCGGGCCGTCCAGCACGTACCGGGCCTGGACCAGCGCCGCCCGCAGCGCCGCGGCGGTGGGCGGCGCGGCCGGGCCGACGCCGAACCGCAGGGTGCGCCGCCCGGTGAGGCGGGCCTGGAGCGCCGGCCGGGCCCGGCGCAGCCGTTCGGCGACCCGCTCGGCGGGCGCGGCGACCAGTGCGACGGCCCGCCCGGCCGGGTCGGTACCGACGGCGCAGCGGGCGCCCAGCGGCTCCAGCGCCTCGGCGAGCGCGTGCGCCGCCCAGGCGGACGGGGCGTCGGCGGGGAGCGGGGCGTCCGGGCGGCCGCCGTCGATCCGCGCGGCGACCGCGACCAGCGGGGCACCCTCCGGGCCGCCGGCCAGGCCGCAGGCGGCGAGCGGTTCGGCGAGGTCGGTGAGGTCGGCGGCCCCCTCGGCGGCCAGCGCGGCGAGCAGGGGTCCGGCGGCCCGGCGGCGGGCGGCCGCCTCGGCGTGGGCCCGGGCGGCGAGCGGGGTGAGCAGGTCGGCGAGCCCCTGGAGGACGGGCTCGGTTGCCGCGTGCCGGACGTGCGGGCGCAGCCGCCAGCCGTCGAAGGGGGAGCCGTCCTGCGGCCCGACCGGCAGGTCGTCGTCCCGGTGGCCGTCCCGCCTGGCGTCCCGGCCGCCGTCCGCGGTGCGCCGGCCCGCACCCCGCCCGTCCGCGGCCTCGCCGGCCCCCGCGGTGCGGGCACCCCCGACGCGTGCGGCGCCCCCGCGTCCGGCGCCCGCCCCCTCGCCGCTCGCGCTGTCGGCGACCAGCCGCCCGGCGGCCGTGACCAGTGCGCAGTCCGGCACCCCGAGCCGTCCGACCGCGTGCGCCAGCACCTCGCCGGGCCCGGTGCCCGCGTGCAGCAGCTCGGCCAGCTCGCGCCGGACGGCTTCCGGGATCGCGGCCGCCTCCTGGGCACCCGCCCGCAGGTCGCCCCAGAGCCGCAGGTAGACGCGGTCGGTGACGGCACGGAAGCTGACCCCGGAGGGGACGGCGAGCAGCGGGATGCCGTGCGTGCGGCAGGCGTCGACCAGGCCGTCCGGGACGCTGCCGTGGGTGGCCTCGCCGGCCAGCAGCGCGGCGACGCCGGCACTGCGCAGGGCGGTAGCAAAGCGCAGCGCGCCGCTGTCGTCGGCGGGCCGCCACCAGACCAGTCCGGTCAGCACCAGCTCGCCGGGCAGGAGGTAGCGGGCCGGGTCCTGGAGGTCGGTCGAGCTGATGCCGGCGACCTCGCGGGTGAGCAGCTCCGGCGTCCCCCAGGCCAGGCGGATGGGAAGGTCGTCCAGGTCCAGCAGGTCGCCGACGATCATCACTCGCTCCTTGTGCTCCGCGCCGGGCAGTGCGTCGCAACTGCAAGTCGGATCGGCGCAGAAGCATCGTAAATGCAAGTGTTGACCTCGGGAATCCTCTTGGTGGATCGTCCAGGGCGGACCGCCGCGGATCGTGTCGGGAACCAGTCGTCCGCCCCATTGCCCGATTGCTTCAATCGGTGCGGGGCGCGCCGACCGTCTCCTCCGGCGCGCCCCGCGTCCCCCGTGTGCACATGCTGGCCGATGGGTACCCCATCCATCGCAGTTGCGGCTGAATTCTTCCTTTCACGACTGCAGATGCGAATGGCCAGATGGGTGCCCGGGTAGCACTCCTCCCGGACCGCACCGGCGCGGCCCGGGAGGAGTGTGGGGCATGGGAGCATCCGTGACGGTCCGGCTGCACGGTGACCTCGACCGGCCGGGCGAGCTGACCGTCGAGCAGCTGCGCGCCCTCCCTGCCCACCGGGTCGCCGTCAGCTTCGACTGCCTCGCCGAGGGGGAGCAGCGCCACGGCTTCGAGGGGCCGGCCCTGCTGGACGTGCTGCGGGTGGCCGGCCCGCGGATCGACTTCACCGGCCGCAAGCAGCGGCTGCGCTTCCTGTTGGCGGTCAGCGGAGCCGACGGCCACCGCGCCGTCGTCTCCTGGGCCGAGATCGACCCGGACTTCGGCGGGCAGCGGATCCTGCTCGCCACCAGCATGGACGACGCGCCGCTGGACGACGCCGGACCGCAGCTGGTCGTCCCCGACGACCGCTGCGGGGCACGCTACGTCAGCGGGGTGACGGCGGTCTGGCTCGGGCAGGTGAACGAGCCGGCCTGAGGGGTGGATCGGGCTCTACCGCCGCCGGATGCTGCCGACCGTCGCCGTCACCGGCGGCGTCCTCGTCCTCCAGGTGATCGGCGGCCTGCTCTCCGGCAGCCTCGCGCTGCTCGCCGACTCCGGGCACAGGCCGACCGACCTCTCCGGTGTCACGCTCGCCCTGCTCGCCGTACAGGTCGCGCAGCGCCCGCCCACCCTGCGCCGCACCTTCGGCCACTACCGTCGCTCGCCCGCCTCCGCGGCTGCGTCGCCGACCACTTCGGCATCGCCCACGCGACACTCCAGCTGGAGCCGGCCGCCCCCGCGCCGCGCACGGCCTGACGGGCCCTATCGCGCGAGCCGACCGGCCAGCGCGATCGCCCCCGCCCGGATCCGCGCCTCACCCAGCTCCGGCAGCAGGGCCGCCACGTGCTCGGCCGCGAGCGCCGCCAGCAGTGCGTGCGCGTCGTGCTCGGGGTCCGCCGTGCCGGCCGCGGCGAGCAGGATCGCCGCGTGCCGGTGCCAGAACCGGTACGCGCCCACCCGGTAGCGCGCGCCCCGGCTGGCCGTCTCGGACATCCGCACCAGGTCCAGGTGCTCCAGCAGGTAGTCCAGGTAGGCGTCCACGAACGCGGCCAGCCGCTCGGCCGGCCGGGCGGGCGGCGCGCTCCGGTCCGCCGCCCCGCCCGCGGCCCCGCCGGCGGCCCCGCCCGGTCCGAGGGGGGCGGGCCCGCGCAGGATCGCCTCCTGGAGCGTGCGTTCGCGGGCGTCGAGCAGTGCCACGCCCAGACCCGCCTTGTCGCCGAAGCGGCGGAACAGCGTGCCCTTGCCGACCCCGGCCGCGGCCGCCACCTGGTCCATCGAGACCGCCTCCACCCCGTGCTCGGCGAACAGCCGGGCGGCGGCCTCCAGCACGGCCGCCCGGTTGCGCGCGGCATCGGCCCGTTCGCCGGGCGGCGGGGTGCGCAGCAGTTCCAGCGGCACCGGCTCGCCGCCCGCCGGGGGGATTGCAGAAGCGGACTGCGGTCCGTTATCGTTGTGAGCCATAACCGGACTATAGTCCGAATCGACTCCTCAGGAGGCAGCGTCATGACCGCGCTCATCACCCGGGACGAACTGGCGGCGGCGATCGAGGCGGGTTCCGTGACCGTCGTCGACGCGCTCGGGGGCGAGTACTACGCCCAGCAGCACCTGCCCGGCGCCGTCGCGCTGGTGCGGGCCGACGTCGACCGGCTGGCGCCCGGCCTGCTCCCGGACCGCGACGCCGCGATCGTCACCTACTGCTCCAACCCGGCCTGCCCCAACAGCGGCCAGGTCGCCGAGCGGCTGGTCGCGCTCGGCTACACCGATGTCCGCAAGTACCGCGAGGGCATCGAGGACTGGACCGGCGCGGGCCTGCCCGTCGAGACGGCCTGACCCGCTCCCGGCCCGACCCGCTCCGCCCGACCCGCTCCCGGCCGGGCGGGCGGGGGCGGCGGCACGGGGGTCCGCCGCTCCCCGCCCGGCCGGGGCTCGCGCGCCGGTGCGCCGGCCCGTTCGGGGGACCGTTCGGGTCGGCCGTCCGTGGGGGGCGTTCCGGCGCCGGCCTCCGGCCGCTCGGGGCGCGGAAAAGGGCTCGCCGGGCGTACGCCGCCGTGCCAACATGCCCCATATGGGGACGATTCTGTACGGCGCCCGCGTCACACTCCGGCCGGCCACCGAGGACGACATCCCGTCGCTCGTGGCGATCCGCTCGACGCCCGAGGTCTACGCCCGCTGGCGGGGCGGCGACGACCTCGCGGACGCCGTCGCCACCGAGCTCAAGGAGCCGGACACCGAGACCCTGGTGATCGTGGTGGCCGGCCGGATCGCCGGTGCGATCCAGTGGTACGCCAACAACGACGACGAGTACCGGCACGCGGGCATCGACGTCTACCTCGATCCGGCCGACCACGGGCAGGGCCTAGGCACCGACGCCGTCCGCACCCTCGCCCGCCACCTCGTCGCGGACCACCACTACCACCGCCTGATCATCGACCCGGCGGCCGACAACGCGGCGGCGATCCGCTGCTACGAGAAGGTCGGATTCCGGCCTGTCGGCACCATGCGCCAGTACGAGCGCGGCTCCGACGGCACCTGGCACGACAACCTCCTGATGGACCTCCTCGCCGACGAACTCCGCTGACCGGGCGGTCGGCCGGTGCGGCGGTCACGGGGCCGGCTTCCGGCCTCACGTCGGCTTGAGGTCAAGTCGCCCGCCCCGACCGGCTCGTGCCGGTCCGGGCGGGCGGGCGGTGCCGCGGTGCGGCGTCAGCCGCAGCCGCAGGAGCGGCGGACCACCAGGTGGGCGGGGAAGGTGCGGGCGCCCGCCGGTACGGGGCCCTCCTCGTCACGGGCCTTGAGGACCAGGTCGACGGCGGCCCGGGCCATCTCGACCTGCGCAGTCGCGACCGTGGTCAGCGGCGGCCCGGCGATGACGGCCTCCGCGATGTCGTCGAACGCGGCCACCGCGAGGTCCTCCGGGACGCGGATCCCGAGGTCGTCGGCGGCCCGGAGCAGGCCGATCGCCTGGTCGTCCGTGGCGCAGAACACGGCCGACGGCCGGTCGGGGCGGGCCAGCAGCCTGAGCGCCTCGGCGTGGGCGCGGACGCGGTCGAAGGGCGCCCGCGTCAGCCGGCCCTCGGTGGGGATGCCGGCGTCGGCCAGGGCGGCGGCCCACCCCGCCGTGCGTCCGGTGACCGGGTCGTTGGGGCTGAGCGCGGCGGTGCCGCCGAAGCAGTGCACCTCGGCGTGCCCGTGCTCCAGGAGGTGCCGCACGGCCTCGCGCGCCCCGCCCTCGTCGTCCGCGACGACGGCCACCCCGGACTCGGTCTCCGCCCGGTGGTGCAGCAGGACGACCGGCGTGCCGTCCGCGGCCTCGACGCCGGCCACCCCGGGGACGGACGGGTCCTGGGTGACCAGGATCAGGCCGTCCACCTGCATGCCGAGGAACGCCCTGATGTAGTGCGCCTCCCGCTCGTCGGCGTAGTCGGAGTTGCCGATCAGCAGCAGTCGCCCGCGCTCGGCGGCGGCCTGCTCGACCATGTGCGCCAGGCCGGCGAAGAACGGCTGGCGCGCGTCCGGCACGACCATGCCGATCAGGTTGGTGCGGCGGCGCGCCATCGCCTGGGCCACCCGGTTCGGGCGGTAGCCGAGCTCCTCGACCGCCGCCAGGACGCGCGCCCGCGTGGCGGCCGCGACCGGGCGCGGCCCGTTGTTGATCACATAGCTCACCACTGCGGTCGACGTCCCCGCCGCCCGTGCCACGTCGTCCCGCGTCACCCTCACCATGTCAGCGAGCCTACACACCGGCTCTGACCAGCCGGTCCGCTTTCCGGGAAGGGGCCACCGCACGGGGCCCGGAGCGCCGGCGCCGGGCGACCGTTCCCGGGCCCGCGCGCCCCCGGACCCCGTGCGGCGACCGGCGTCAGTACGCGTGGTCCGCCGTCACGTCGGCCGAGAGGTCGAGGGCCCGCTCCGCCTCCTCGCCCCGGTTCGCCAGCAGGGTGGCCGTCAGGGCGTCGACCGCGGTCAGGTGGGCGATCCGGCTGGCGGTGGTCTCCAGGCCGAAGACGAGGTCCTGCCCACCGGCGACGAGGGTGTGGGTGGCGGTCTCGGTGAGCGGGGAGCGCGCGCGCCCCTCTTCGGTCACGACGCCGGGTCACCGAGGAGCGCGCAGGCGGCCGGAGGGCGGGAGAGTCCGCGGGCGTCAGGGGACGACGACCGTCAACGACGACCGCGTCACCCGGAACCCCAGCTCCTCGTAGAGCCGGCGAGCCGGGTTCCCCTCGGTCACCGCCAGGCCGACCCGGGCGGCGCCGGTGTCGGCCGTGTCGGCCAGGGCGCGGCGCAGCAGGTCGCGGCCGAGGCCCGGGTAGCCGAGGTCCGGGTGGCGGAAGACGTCCGAGAGCCAGGGGGTGCCGTCGTAGTCGGTCAGCACGGCGCCGGCCACCACCCGGTCGTCGCCGTCCACCGCCAGGGTGCTGGACGGCAGGACCGGCCCGACCGCCAGCTGTCCGGTCAGCAGGAGGTGCAGCCGCTCGTGGGCTTCGTCCTCGCCACCGGGGTGGTGGTCCGGGTGGCCGGGGGCGTAGGCGGCGCGGCAGGACGCCAGCAGCTCGCCGGCCGGGCGGTCGCAGGGCACGGCCCGCAGCCCGTTCCGCAGCGCCGTACCGGCCCAGGCCGCCCAGCCGGCGGACGGAGGATCACCGGCGAGGTCCCGGTACATGGTGTGGCCGTGGCGGAGCGCCGTCGCGCCGCGGTGGAGCAGCCGCTCGCCGAACCCGACCGGGCCCGAGACCACCCAGCCGGAGAGTTCCGACAGCACGAACTCGACCGGGTCGGCGCTGTTCACCCGGTGGCCGGCGCCTTCCGCACCGACCGCACCGACTGCACCGACTGCGTCGACCGCGCCCGCCGCCGTCGGCCCGTCGGGGGCCAGGACCTCCAGGAGGTCGGCCCAGGGCCGCCCGTCCCGCTCGCTGCGCACGTACCGCACCACGGGGCGGCCGTCGAGGTCGCGCCCGATCTCCCACTTGGCATCCGCGTCAGCCACGCCGTCCGTCCGATCTCCGAGGGCAGTCGTCCGCACGCCATCCTCGGCGAGCACCCCTCCCGCGATCAACAGGATTGCCCGCGCCGCCCGTTGGCCCGCCGCCCGTTGGCCCGCCGCCTGTTGGCCCGGCGGCCCGCCGGCGCGTCGGACCGTCAGGCGATCACCGCGGCCCGGACGCAGAGCACGTCCGGCAGGTGGGAGGTCAGCAGCGACCAGCTCTCGCCCTCGTCGGTGCTGCCGTAGACCTCGCCGTTGCGGTTGCCGAAGTAGATGCCGGCCGGGGCGGCGTCGTCGGTGCGCAGGGCGTCGCGCAGCACCACGCCGTAGTGGTCCTCGCCGGGGAGCCCCTTGGCGAGCGGGGTCCAGCTCCCGCCGCCGTCCTCGGTGCGGTAGACCCGGCAGCGGCGGTCCGGCGGGATCCGGTCGTCGGCGCCGCCGAGCGGGAAGAGGTAGGCGGTGTCGGCCTGTCGGGGGTGGGCGGCGACGGCGAAGCCGAAGTCGGCGGGCAGGCCGTCGGTGACGAACTGCCAGCTCGCACCGGCGTCGTCGCTGCGGTAGACGCCGCCGTGGTTCTGCAGGTAGAGCCGGTCGCGGTTGACGGCGTCCCGGGCGATCTTGTGCACGCACTGGCCGAACTCGGGGTACTGGCTCTCCTCGGGGAGGAACTCCGCACGCAGCCCCCGGTTGGACGGCTCCCAGCTGGCCCCGCCGTCCTTGCTGCGGTAGACGCCGCCGCTGGAGACCGCGACCAGCAGCCGCTCGGGGTCGCGGACGTCGGTGAGGATGGTGTGCAGGCCCTGGCCGCCGTAGCCGGCGCCCCACTCCGGTCGCTGCGGGTGGTTCCAGAGCGATTCGACCAGCTCGAAGGTCTCGCCGCCGTCCGTCGAGCGGAAGAGTGCGGCCGGCTCGGTGCCGGCATAGACCACACCGGGCGCCTCGGGCCCGGCGGGCTGGAGCTGCCAGACCCGGGTGAGCGAGGCGCCGGTGTGCTCGGGGAAGCGGATGGCGGGCTTGGGCGGCTCGAACCAGCTCGCCCCGAGGTCGTCGGAGCGCCAGACCGACGGCCCCCAGTGGCTGCTGTCGGCGCCGACCAGCAGGCGGACCCCGCCCTCCCGGCGGTCGATCGAGACGGAGTAGATCGCGTTCATCGGGAAGTGCGGCCCGCTGAACTCCCAGCTCAGCCGGTCGCGACTGCGGCCGAGAAAGAGGCCCTTCTCGGTTCCGACGGCCAACAGCACCTCGGTCATGCGACACACCACCTGGTCGGTGAAGACGGCCCCCCGGGACACCCCCTCCAGGGGCCAGTCTCCCGCCGTCCCCCGGAGGGCACATCTCGCCGCGCCGGTGTCCGCGGGACCGGCCCGCCGGGCCGTGGGGTCGTCGGGCCGGGCCGAGGGCTGGGGGCGGACCGCCCCTCCCGGCCCCTTTGCCCGGCCCCGCCCGCTCAGCCCCGGCAGCCCTCCAGCAGCCGCAGCCAGACCTCGCTGATCGTCGGGTAGGCCGGTACCGCGTGCCAGAGCCGGTCGATCGGCACCTCGCCGACCACCGCGACGGTGGCCGAGTGCAGCAGTTCGGCGACCCCGGGGCCGACGAACGAGGCACCGACCAGCACCTGCCGGTCCAGGTCGAAGACCACCCGGGCCTTCCCCCGGTAGTCGTCGCCGTAGAGCGAGGCGCCGGCGACGGCGCCCAGGTCGTGGTCGACCGTCCGGACCCGCAGCCCGGCCCGCTCGGCGGCCTCCAGCGTGAGGCCGACGGCCGCCACCTCCGGCTCGGTGAAGACCACCTGCGGCGCCCCGGCGCTGTCGGCGGACGCGGCGTGCGCGCCCCAGCGAGCGGTGTCCAGCGGGCGCCGCTGGGCGCGCGCCACGATCGCGGCGCCGGTGATCCGGGCCTGGTACTTCCCCTGGTGGGTGAGCAGCGCCCGGTGGTTGACGTCCCCGGCGGCGTACAGCCACTCGCCGTCGACGCCGAGCACGGTGCAGCTGTCGTCCACGTCCAGCCAGCCGCCGGGCTTCAGCCCGACCTGCTCCAGCCCGACGTCCGCGGTGCGCGGGGCCCGGCCGGTGGCGTAGAGCACCTCGTCGGCGGCCAGCCGCTCGCCGTCCGCCAGCACCAGGGTGACCTCGCCGGCGCCGCCCACCCGTTCGACCGCGGTGACCGAGACGCCGAACCGCACGTCCACCCCGGCCGTGCGCAGCCCCTCGGTCACCAGCTCGCCCGCGAACGGCTCCATCCGGGGGAGCAGGCCCTCGTCGCGGACCAGCAGCACGACCTCGCTGCCGAGCGCCCGCCAGGCGGTGGCCATCTCGACCCCGACCACCCCGCCGCCGACGACGGCCAGCCGGCCGGGGACGGTGTGCGAGCCGGTCGCCTCCCGGTTGGTCCACGGGCGGGCCTCGGCCAGGCCGGGCACGTCCGGCGGCAGCACCGGGCGGCTGCCGGTGCAGACCGCGACCGCGTACCGGGCGGTGAGCAGCCGCTCGCCGCCGTCCTCGCCCTCGACCGTGACCTTCCGTTCGCCCGCCAGCCGGCCGTGTCCGCGGACCAGTTCGATGCCGGTGTCGCGCAGCCACTTCACCTGGCCGTCGTCCCGCCAGTGCGAGGTGAAGGAGTCGCGCCGGGCCAGCACGGCGGCCGGGTCGAGGGCGCCGCCGACGGCCTCGCGGGAGCCGGCCACCCCGCGGGCACCGGCCAGGGCGGCCACCGGGCGGAGCAGCGCCTTGCTCGGCATGCAGGCCCAGTACGAGCACTCGCCGCCGACCAGTTCGCTCTCGACGATCACCGTCCGCAGCCCGGCGGCGGCGGTCCGGTCGGCCACGTTCTCCCCGGTGGGCCCGGCGCCCACCACGATGACGTCGTACTCCTCGGGGGCGGTCGTCATGCGCGGTCCTCCGTCGTGTCGATGGCCACCCCGGCGCGCAGTGCGAGGGTGACGGGCGTGCGTTCGCAGATGTCGAGCAGTCGGGCGCGCCGGTCGTCGTCGAGTGCACCGGTGAGGGCGACCCGGCGGCCGATCCGGCCGTTGCGTCCGTCCGTCTCGTAGCCGAGCCTGACCCGGACGGACTCCAACGGCCACCCCTTGCGCTCCGCGTACATCCGCAGGGTGATCGCCGTGCAGGAGCCGAGCGAGGCGAGCAGCAGCGCGAACGGCTCCGGCCCGCTGTCCGAACCGCCGCGCCGCACCGGCTCGTCGGCGGTCAGCGGGTGGGTGCCCGCCTTCACCTCCACGTGGTACGGGGCGTCGGCGGAACTGCCGGTCACGACAGCGGTGGTGACCCGCCGGAACGCCGGCGCGGCCGCGGCTCCGGTGGGCGCCTCGTCGGCGTCCGGGCCGGTCGGGGTCTGGCTCATGGCGGGCTCGCCCTCGCTGTCGGTCGGGATCGGCAGGGGTCCGGCGCGCCGCCGGGGAGGCCGGCCCGCGTCGTGGCCATCCTGCGCCGTCCGTGCCCGTCCGCACAGCCGAACACGCGGGCGAGTGCACGGACGGTCAACATCCGGCGCACGGAGGGAACGGCCTCACTGCTGCGGCAGCTCCCCGATCTCCGCCAGCACCGCCGCCGTGTCGGCCGGGCGGGAGAACATCGGCCAGTGCCCGGTGGCCAGCTCGCGCAGCTCCCACTCCGGGCCGCCCAGCGCGGCGAAGTACGGGTGCCCGGCGGCGATCATGGCCCGCACCTGCTCCAGCGGGAAGGAGCACGAGACCAGGGCCTTCGGCAGCGTCCGCCCGGCACCGGTCAGCCGCAGCGGCTCGGTCACGGCCGCGAACGGGTGCGCGGTCGCCCGCTCGCGGAACCGGGCCAGCGCGGCCTCGTCCATCCCGTCGATGCTGGTGCCGGCCGCCACGAAGTCCTCGAACGAGGGCAGCGGCAGCTCGTGGCCGTCCACCACCGAGGCCTCCATCTGTGCCCGGTACCCGGGCTCCCAGAGGTCGGCCAGCGCGACGCCGTCGGCGACCGGGCCGCTGTCGACGTAGACGACGCGCCGGATCCGCTCGGGCATCCGGTCGGCGGCACCGGTCACCGGGACGGCCCCGCCGCTGTGTGCGACCAGGACGACGTCCCAGAGGTCCTCGCGGGTCATCAGGTCGGTCAGGTCGGCGACGTGCCGCTCCACGCCGACCTCGGGCCCGGCCTCGCCGGACCGCTCCGCGACGCCGGTGAGGCTCACGGCGTGGACGGTGTGCCCGGCGGCGCGCAGCGGCCCGGCGACCTCGTCCCACGCCCAGGCGCCGAGCCAGAGTCCGGGGACCAGTACGAACGTGCTCATGGGGGATCACTCCTTCTCCGGGCAGCCCTCACCCCGGGCCGCCCACCGGGGGTGGTGGCGCTGACGTCTCCGACCCTAGGATTGGATCCGGACAGATGTCGCCCGGATTAACTGGGGAAGCCTTGGACCACCCGGTCAGCCGTGTCCTCGCCCTGCTGGAACTGCTCCAGGCCCGGCCCGGCCTCACCGGCACCGAGCTGGCCGACCGGCTCGGGGTCGACGAGCGGACCGTCCGTCGCTACGTCGCCCGGCTGGTGGACCTCGGCATCCCGGTCCGGGCCGACCGCGGCCGCTACGGCGGGTACCGGCTGCTGCCCGGGTTCCGGCTGCCGCCGCTGATGCTCACCGGGGACGAGGCCGCGTCGGTCGTGCTCGGGCTGCTGGCCGGGCGGCGCTCCGGCCTGGCGGTGGGGGAGCAGGCCGCGGAGTCGGCGCTCGCCAAGATCCAGCGGGTGCTGCCCCCGCAGCTGCGCGAGCGGGTCGAGGCGGTGGAACAGACCCTCGGGCTGACCTCGGCGCCGGCGGCCGGTCCGAACCCGGCGGCGGCCGCGCTGTTCACGCTCGCCGAGGCGGCCCGCCGCCGGCGCCGCGTCCGCCTCGCCTACCGCGACCGGCACGGCGTCCCGACCGAGCGCGAGTTCGACCCGTACGGGCTGGTCTTCCACTCGGGCCGCTGGTACACCACCGGGCTGGACCACCGCAGCGGCGAGCAGCGCACGTTCCGGCTGGACCGGATCGGGTCGGCCGAGCTGCGCGAGGCGGCCTTCGAGCCGCCGGAGGACTTCGACCCGGTCCAGCGGGTGATGGAGTCGCTGGCCTCGGTGCCGTGGACGCACGAGGTGGAGGTCGTGCTCACCACGACACTCGCCGAGGCTCGCCACCGCATCCCGCCGGTCGCGGGGACGCTCACCGCGACCGGCGACGGCCGCGTGCTGCTGCGGGCCCGGGCGCAGAACCTTGACGGGGTGGCGATGATGCTGGCCGGCCTCGGCCATCCCTTCACCGTGCTCCGGCCGGACGCCCTGCGCGACGAGGTGCGCGCCCTCGCCGCCCGGCTCACCGCGTGGAGCGCGGAGGGCTGATCGGGGCGCGGCTGCTGCCTGCTCCGACGACCCCGCCGCGCCCCGCTCGCGTCAGTGCACCGCGGGCGCCGGCTCGTCCGCTCCCGCCGGCCGCTCGCCGGGAGCGTCGTCGCGCATCAGCCGCTGCGGCCGCCGGACCAGCAGGTAGCCGAGGCCCGCCAGGGTGACCAGCCCGGTGCCGAGCAGCGCGGCCCACACCTGGTACCAGGGCGCGCCGGGCGGCGCGAGGACGGTGCGCGGCCAGCAGATGTTGACCACCTCCAGCCCGGTCCACACCACCGCCAGGGCGTTGACCACCGTCCCGACCCGCCCGTAGGAGACCGGGCCGGAGGGGCGCCAGCCGGTGCGCAGCCGGGCGAGCAGCGCGGCCAGGCAGAGCAGGAAGAACGGCAGGAAGGTGGCGGCCGTGCCGAAGGTGATCAGGCTGCCCATCGCGGTGGACTCCAGGCCGAGGGGCAGCGCCGCCGCGCTGACCAGGGTGGCGGCGACCAGCCCGCCGATCGGCGCCCGGTGCCGGTTGACCTTGCGGACCCGGGCGGCGAACGGGAAGACGCCGTCGCGGGCGAGCGAGTAGAGGCCGCGGGCGGCGCCGCCCTGCGAGGCCATCAGGCAGGCGGTGAACGAGATCAGGACGACCACCACGAACGGCTTGGCGGCCCAGTCGCCGAAGCCGGCGGTGACGGCGGTGGTGACCGGGTCGAGGTCCTCCCCGCGGACCACGGCGGCCGGGTCCGGGTGGGCCAGCTCGACGGAGACCGCGTTCAGCACGACCACCGCGCCCACGCTGAGCAGCGCCCACCACATCGCGCGCGGCACCTGGCGGCCGGCGTCCTTGGTCTCCTCGGCGGTGGAGACGCAGGCGTCGAAGCCGATGAAGGCCCAGCCGCCGACGGCGACCACGGCCAGGAAGGCGCCGCCGGTCGAGACCCCGGCGGTGGCGGGCGCGTCCAGCAGGTCGGTGAGCAGGCCGAAGCCGTGCGCCCGGAAGAAGAGCAGCAGTGCGAAGCCGACCAGGACGGAGGCCACCGCCTCGGCGGCGATGCCCAGCGAGACGAACCACCGCAGCAGGTTGATCCCGTAGGCGTTGACCAGCGCACAGAACAGCATGAAGGCCGCCGAGACCAGCACCAGTTGCACCGGTGTGGGCGTCAGGCCGAACAGGGCGAAGAACCAGGGCGAGGCCAGGTAGGCCACGGTGGTGTTGGCGAACATCACCGCGAACTGCCACATCCAGCCGGTCAGCCAGGCGAAGGTCGGCCCGGCCAGGCGCCGGCTCCACTGGTAGGCGCCGCCGGCCAGCGGCCACTGGGAGGCGAGCTCGGAGTAGACGGCCACCACCAGCAGCTGGCCGAGCAGGCAGACCGGGAGCGCCCAGACCCAGGCGCCGCCCGCCACGCCGAGGCCGACCTGGCTCACGGCGTAGAGGCCGACCACGGGGGAGACGACGGCGAAGCCCATCGAGATGTTGCCGAGGACACCGAGGCTGCGGCGCAGTTCCTGGCGGTAGCCGAGGGCGGCCAGCCGGTCCGCGTCCGCGGCCGGCGCGGCGGCTGCGGAGCCCGCCGGGGGAGCGGCCGGGGAGGCCGGGGGAGCCGGGGAGATCCGGGCTCTGGAGGGGTTCTCGGTCACGGGGCGTCCACCTTGCCGTCGTCCGGGGCGAGCCCGCACCGGGGCCCGACATGAAAAACTAACTTTGTTAGTCCGGGACGGTAACCCGTCGGCCCGGGGCATCGGAAGAGCCGAAACCGGTCTGTAATAACGTGGGGCGACCGCAGCCGGCACGGAGGGGCGAACAGCGTGGGACGACCGAGCAGGCCGCTGCTGAGCAGGGAGAGCATCGCCCGGGCCGCTCTCGACACGGTCGACGAGCAGGGAGCGGACGGCCTGACCATGCGGGCCGTCGCGGACCGGCTGGGGGTGAAGGCGGCCTCGCTCTACAACCACGTCAGCGGCAAGGACGAGCTGATCGACGGGCTGGCCGAGCTCGTCAACGCGGAGATCGACCTGGGCCCGCTCGCGCCCGCGGCCGGTCGGGCCGGCGCGGGTGGCAGCGCCGGCACCGGCACCGGCGTGGGTCGCTCCGGCGGTGCGGCGGACCGGGGGAACGACTGGCGGGCCGGTGTCGCCGCCTACGCCCGCGGCTACCGCGCCGCGTTCCTGCGCCACCCCCACACCATCGCGCTGCTCGCCCGCCGCCGGGTCGGGGCCGAGCGCCAGCTGCTCGGCTACGACACCCTGCTCGCCGCCCTCGGCCGGGCCGGCCTCACCCCCGCCGACGCCGCCGAGGCGGCCGCCGCGCTCGACTACCTGGTGCTCGGCTCGGCGCTGGAGACCTTCACCGCCGGCTTCGCCCGGCCCGCCGCCGAGTACCGCCCCGGCTACCCGGCCCTGGCCGGCGCCCTGGAGGCCTCCGCCGAACGCAGCGCGGGGCCGGGCGGGGGCGCTCCCGGGCTGGACGAACGCGGCTTCGAACTCGCCCTGCGGCTCCTCCTCGACGGCCTGGCGGCGGCCCGTCCGGTCTGAGGCCGGACGGCGCGGCAGCGGTCCGGCGACGGGCCCGGGTACGCCGACGGGCCCGGGCGCGTTGTGCGCCCGGGCCTCCCGCCGTCACCGAGTGGTGTCAGGCCTGCGGGGCACCCTTCTGCTCCGCCTCGACCTTGCGCTTCACCTCGGCCATGTCCAGCTTCCGCGCCTGGCCGATCAGGTCCTCGAACGTGGCCTCCGGCAGGGCGCCGGGCTGCGAGAAGACGAGCACGCCCTCGCGGATGATCGCCAGTGTGGGGATCGACTGGATACCGAACGCCGCGGCCAGCTCCTGCTGCGCCTCGGTGTCCACCTTGGCGAAGACGAGGTCGGGGTGGCGCTCCGCGGCCTTCTCGAACACCGGGGCGAACTGCCGGCACGGGCCGCACCACTCCGCCCAGAAGTCGATGAAGACGAAGTCCTTCCCCTCGGGACCGGGGACGATCTCGTCGAAGTTCTCCTTGGTCAGCTCGACCGTGTTGCTCATCTCGCGATTCCTGCCCTTCCGGAGGCGGCGGTTCAGGCCGTGTGCCCGCGACAACCGCCGCCGCCCGCGGGCTATTCCGAAGCTTTCCGGCGGCCGGTTGAGCACTCCGCCGGTCCCGTCCGTACAGGTGGGTGTCCGTACCCCGCGCGGCCTCCGGAAGGCGCGACCGCCGGGGACCCTGTCCGACGGGGGAGCACACCATGCACAACACCAGCCCCACCAGCCGTACGCATCGCACCGCCCGGATCGGCCGCCCCGGCCGGGTCGCCGTCGTCGCCGCGGCCGGGATCGCCGCCGGCGCCCTGGCCGCCGGCTGCGGGTCGTCAGGCTACTCGTCCCCGTCCGGCTCCGGCTCGGGGGCGGCCGCCACCGCACCCGCCGCGCCGAGCAGCCCCGGCACCTCGGGCACCCAGGGCGGCACCGGCGCCGTCGCCCTGCAGACCGCCACCGACCCCAAGCTCGGCGCCATCGTCACCGACGGCTCGGGCTTCACCGTCTACCGGTTCGACCGGGACACCGCCAACCCGTCGATGTCCGACTGCAACGGCACCTGCGCCGCGACCTGGCCGCCCGTCCCGGCCTCCGGCGGGGCCACGGTCAAGGGCGTCGACAGCAAGCTGGTCGGCACCGTCACCCGGGCCGACGGCAGCAAGCAGCTCACCCTGAACGGCTGGCCGGTCTACCGCTACGCCCCGGACACCAAGCCCGGCGACACCAAGGGCGAGGGCGTCCAGGGCACCTGGTTCGTGCTGACCCCGACCGGCGCCAAGGCGGGCGCGCCCGCGGGCTCCCCGTCGGGCGGCTCGATGTCCGGCACCCCGGGCAGCGGCTACGGCGCCTACTAGGGCCTGATCCACAAGGCAGGCGGCCCCGGCGGTGGTCCGGACCGGACGCGGAAATCTCGACCCGGAGGTACGGGTGCGCGAAGATGGCGTCGTGACCGAGGAGCACCCGCACGGCGGTGCGGCCGCAGGCGGCGGCGGTGCCCCGGACGAGGACCTCATGCGCGCCCTCTACCGGGACCATGCAGGGCCGCTCTTCGGCTTCGTGCTGCACCTGGTCGCGGGGGACCGCCAGCGCGCCGAGGACGTCGTGCAGGAGACGCTGGTCCGCGCCTGGCGCAACATCCACCGGCTCGACCCGGAGGCCCGCTCGATGCGGCCCTGGCTGGTGACGGTGGCCCGGCGGATCGTCATCGACGGCCACCGCAGCCGCCTGGCCCGGCCGGACGAGGTGGACCCGGCGCCGCTGGAGATGCTGCCCGCCGAGGACGAACTCGACCGCGCGCTGAGGCTGATGACGATCTCCGAGGCGCTCGGCGACCTCTCGGAGGCGCACCGGCAGGTGATCGTCGAGACCTATCTGATGGGCCGCACGGCCAACGAGGCGGCGGCCGAACTCGGCATCCCGGCCGGTACCGTCCGGTCGCGGGTGTTCTACGCGTTGCGCTCGCTCAGGCTGGCGCTGGAGGAACGGGGAGTGACATCGTGACAGCGTCCGAGCCCGGTCCCGCCGGCCCCGAGCGGAAGCCCGCCGGCCCCGAGCGGGCCGAGGGCTCCGAGCCCCCCGTGCCGCCGCAGGGGCAGCCCGCCGGCCGCGGCGTCGACCACGTGGACGTCGGCGCCTACGTCCTCGGTCTGCTCGAACCGGAGGAGCGGGCCGCCTTCGCCGCGCACCTGGAGAGCTGCCCGGAGTGCACCGCCCAGGTCGCCGAACTCGGCCCCGTCGAGCCGCTGTTGGCCGAGTACGCGGCGTCCGCCGCGGCCGCCGGGCTCGACCTCGCCGACCCCGCGCCGCAGCCGGACCCGCTGCTGCTGGACCGGCTGGTCGCCGAGGTCACGGTCGTCCGCCGGCGCGGCCGGGTCCGCCGGCTGGTGCTGGTCGCGGCGGCGGCGGTCATGCTGGTGGCCGGACCGGCCGTCACCGCCGTCGTGGTCGGCGCGGACTCCACGCCCGGCGTGGTCGCCGTCGCCGAGCAGAAGTTCAGCGCCACCGACCCGGCCACCGGCGCCAGCGCCACGGTCGGGCTCGCCGATGCGGCGTGGGGGAGCCGGGTCAGTCTCGAACTCTCCCACGTGCCCGGCCCGTTGACCTGCGAACTGGTGGCCGTCTCGGACGCCGGTGCGCGCCAGACCGTCACCACCTGGAGCGTCCCGGCCGCCGGCTACGGCACCGCGGGCGCCCCGGGCACCGTGCTGCACACCACCGGCGGCACCGGTCTGCAGCCGGGCGAGATCGACCGCTTCGAGGTCCGCACCCTGGACGGTGCCACCGTGCTGGTCACCGTCCCCGCGCACCAGACCTGACCGGGCGGCGCGACGCTGTGGCCCTCTGCCGGCCTCACCCGATCGGCGGCACCCACCGGCCCGTCCGCCTGCGCGGGCCGGCAAGGCCCGCGGCGGCGCCGCCCGACCCGCCCGGATCACCCGGATCGGGCCGGGCCCACGGCCGCCGGCTCACCGTGCCGACGGCCGGACGACCATCCGGGCCGCCGGCCCCGGAGGCTCTGCTCTGGTGTTCCCGCGGGGTGCGGCGCACCCTGGAGGAGTAACCGCTGGAACCGCTGGAGGTGATCCGCCATGCAGACTCTTGTCGGTTGGCACATCGAGATGGAGTTCCGGGAGGAGGGGCCGCGGACAGCCGCCGCCGCTCTGCTCCGGCTGGGCGACGGGACGGAGCTGCGCGCCCACGGGTACACCAGCCGTCACCCGTCCGACCCGGAACAGCTGCGGGTCGGCGAGGAGATCGCGGCGGCCCGGGCGCTCAACGACCTCGCCTCGCAGTTGCTCACCAAGGCCCACGGCGAGATCCAGGAGGTCAGCCCGATCCCGACCCACCCGCTGACGTGACGGCGGCGGAACGCGGCAGCGCCACCCGCGCCGCACCCGGCGGACCGCCCGACCCGCAGCCCCGGAAGTCGCGGGCGCCGCTGCTCTGCCCGCGGTGCGGCCACGAGCAGCGGGTGGTGCCGGGCGGCCCGGAGCGCGCGGTGCGGGTGGTGCACGTCGGCACCGGCCGGGAGGCGTGCGAGCCGGGCGACCTCGCCAGGGCACCGGAGGACGGAACCTGACGCGGCGCGGGGCGCACCGGTCACCGGTCCGCCCCGCACCCACGCCCGTCCGCAGCGCCGACGGCCCGCGCAGGGTTCTGTTCGGTCGGCGCTCGCTTCGGTCGGCGCTCGGTTCCGCCAGGGCTCAGTTCGGGCAGTACGTCGTCGGCAGCGGCCACTCCGGCCCGATCAGCCGCGGTTCCAGCGCGTTGACCGTGATCCGGATGCCGACGGTCCCCGCCAGCCCGAGCCGCAGCCGGCTGCGGGCCAGCGCGATCAGCGCCGACATGCCGTACTTGTTGAGCAGTGAGATGCGGTAGCGCGCGGTCGCGTCCGCGTCGCAGACCGCCGCGCGGGCCGGGAACTGGCGGCCGGTCGGGCGTCCGTGGGAGTCGCAGGGGCCGACCAGGACCCGGGGGTGGCGCCGGATGCGCTCGGCCTCGTCGGAGTGGGCCGTGGTCCAGATGCCGAGGGCGGTGCCGTCGGCGACCACCCAGCTCTGCGACTCCACCCGGCTGCCGTCGTCGCCGAAGGTGGTGAGCAGGAGGTATCTGCTGTCGGCGAGATCGTCGGTGCGGTGGTGCACGATGTCCTCCCGTTCCACGTCGGGGGCGGTCGGCGGTCGCGGTGCTGCCGCCGGCTGCCGCCGCCGTGCAGCGCACGGAACCGACTCGCCCGGGTGCGGGTGAGCGCACCGGCCGGGTGGGTCACTCCATTCTCGTCCACCGGGGCCGCCGGTTCGAGGGGGATGCGGCTGCTCGTGGGCGGTGGGGCCGGTCCCGTGCCCGGAAACGGCGAGCGGCCCGCCCGGTGTCGGAACACCGGACGGGCCGCTTCGCACCCGAGTGGACCCCCGGCCGTCAGTGCACCAGCACCGGGATGTCGTTGCTCTCCGTCGCGCCGTCGCCGGAGGCGGCCACGGTGCTGCCCGGGCGACCGGCGTTGACCAGGACGAAGGCGATCGCCGCAGCCGTCAGCAGGATGCCGAACGACCACCAGATCGCGGTCGAGAAGCCGTGCACCATGCCCTGGAACTGCACCGCCTTGGCGGCGGCCGGGCTGGTCGCGGCACCCGCGTGGGCGGCCAGCCAGGTGGCGGTGGCGCTGGCGGCGATGGTGTTCAGCAGCGCGGTGCCGATGGCGCCGCCGACCTGCTGGGAGGTGTTGACCATGGCGGACGCCACGCCGGCGTCGCGCGGCTGGACGCCGTGCGTGGCCAGGCTCATCGCCGGCATGAACGCGGTGCCCATGCCGAGGCCCATCAGGATCAGGCCGGGCAGGATCAGCGCCGGGTACGAGGTGTCCAGGCCGATCTGGGTGAGCAGCAGCATGCCGATCGAGGCGACCAGGAACCCGGGGGCCATCAGGAACCGCGCGGGAACGCGGGTCATCAGCCGGGCGCCGATCTGGGTGGAGCCGGTGATCATGCCCGCCACCATGGGCAGGAAGGCGACGCCGGTCAGCACCGGGCTGTAGCCGAGCACGATCTGCAGGTAGTAGGTCAGGAACAGGAAGAGGCCGAACATGCCGATCACGGCCAGGCCCAGCGACAGGTAGACCCCGCCGCGGTTGCGGTCCAGGACGACGCGCAGCGGCAGCAGCGGCGCCTTGACCTTCCGCTCGACCAGGACGAACGCGGCCAGCAGGACGGCGGCGGCGACGAACAGGCCGATCGTGATGCCGGAGGACCAGCCGTCGGACTCGGCGCGGGTGAAGCCGTAGACCAGGGCGACCAGGCCGGTGGTGACCAGCAGCACGCCGGGGACGTCCAGACGGTTGCGGTTGCGGCCCTCGGCGGGCTCGCGGATCACCAGCACGGCACCGACCGCGGCGACGATGGCGAACGGGATGTTGACGAAGAAGGTCCAGCGCCAGTTCATGTACTCGGTCAGCAGACCGCCGAGGATCAGGCCGATCGCGCCGCCACCGCCGGCGATGGCGCCGTAGATGCCGAACGCCTTGGCGCGCTCCTTGGCCTCGGTGAACATCACGGCCAGCAGCGAGAGCGCGGCCGGCGCGAGCAGGGCGCCGAAGACACCCTGGAGGGCGCGGGCACCGAGCAGCATGGCGGTGTTGGCGGCGGCGCCGCCCAGGGCGGAGGCCAGCGCGAAGCCGGTCAGGCCGACCACGAAGGTCCGCTTGCGGCCCCAGAGGTCCGCCACCCGGCCGCCGAAGAGCAGCAGGCCGCCGAAGGCCAGCGCGTAGGCGGTGATCACCCACTGGCGGTTGCCGTCGGTGATGCCGAGGTCCTTCTGGGCCGAGGGCAGCGCGATGTTCACGATGGTGGCGTCGAGGACGACCATCAGCTGCGCGAGGCCGATGAATATCAGTGCCTTCCAGCGCCGTGGATCAGGCTGCGTGGCGGACAGGGCGTCGGTTTTTGGCATGGGGGTACTCACTTCACGGTGCGGTGCGTGCGCGGTAAGGGCAGTCGGTGTGCGGAGGACCGGCCGTGCGGTGCGCGTGGCGGTCGGGTCATCGGGGCCGGCCGCCGGAGCGGCCGAAGGTCAGTGGTCGGAGTGGAAGTCCTCGAAGGTCGCGGCCCGGCCGGGCAGGACCGAGGGTGCCGGCGCCCGCAGTCCGTCCAGGAACAGCTGCAGGTGGCGGTGGACGAACTCGTCCAGGAGCTGGCACGAGGTGCCCGGGAGGGGGCGGGTGAGCTGGCTGATCGCGATGAACAGGTCGCCGTGGTCGACGTCCGGACGGAGCTCGCCGGCCGCCTTGGCGCGGTCCATCAGCTCCACCACCGCGGTCGTCATCCGCTCGCGGACGCCGGCCAGGTCGGGATCGTGCACGTCGACCCGGTTGGTGAGGATCGGGCACAGGGCACCGACCTTCTCCTCGACCGTCGCATGCACGAACCGCTGGAGGGCGTCGAACGGGCTGCCGCCCTCGGCCTGCGCCGCCTCGGCACCGGCCAGCACGCGGTTCTTGACGAGCAGCGCCACCTCGCGGATCAGCGCGGTGCGGTCCGGGAAGTTCCGGTACAGCGTCGCGTTGCCGACCCCGGCCCGCTTGGCGATCTCGTCCAGCGGCGCGTCCGCGCCGTGCTCGACGAAAGCGTCCCGCGCCGCCATGATGATCCGCTCGCGGTTGCGGGTCGCGTCCGCGCGCAGCTTGGGCGTGCGGGCGGGCTCCGCGGTGCGGACCGGTGTGGTGGCGGCGATGCTGCTCACTGCGTGCTCCTTCCAGCGTACCGGGGAAATTCTCCCCGCTTACCAGCGTACCGGGGATCGTGTCCCCGCTTAGGCCTTCGAAAGAGCAAACGGGGAATCCGTCCCCGGAAATTTCGACCTCGGATGTGACCTGCGTCACATTCGTGGAGTGGGTGGAATGTGCTCCGCTCCCGGCGCCCCGCCCCGGATGCCGGCGGCGCGGCCGGTCAGACGGCGGCCGGGTGTCGCAGCGGGATCTCGAAGTGGACGGTCGCGACACCCGGCCCGTGCTCGCCGGTCGGGCGGGCGTCGTAGACCTCCTCCGCGAGGCCGCGCCAGAACGCCTCGGCGCCCGGGACGGCGGTGTTGGTGTGCAGGTAGAGCCGGCGGTAGCCGCCCTCGGCGGCGGCGAACTCGCAGGCCCGGCGCACCAGCTCGCGGGCCAGCCCGTTCCGCCGGTGCCCGGCGCGGACGTACACCCGGACCAGCTGTGCGGTGGTGCCGGACGGGTAGCGCTCGGCGAGCTCGCGCGGATGCGGCGGGTGGGCCGGCCCGGTCGAGTGCAGCGCGGTGGTGGCGACCACCTCGCCGCCGTGCGCGGCGACGAACAGGGCGTGGCGGGGGTGGTCGAGGTAGTGGCCCTGGAGGTCGACCACGTCGGCGTGCCAGTCGGGGACGTACCCGTAGCCGAACTCGCGGTAGAACGTGTCCAGGATCAGCCGGCGCGCACCCGGCACGTCGCCGGGCCTCGCATGCCTGATCTCATAAGGGTATTGACGAATCATCAGTTGACTCCCGGCGGCTGGGTGCGGGTGACTGCTCGGAACCCTACATGAAAACGACTTTCATCTGACGCTCCGCCGGGCGGGCGGTCGGGGCGCGTTGAAAATGAAAACGAATGCCGTTACCTTCTCCCTCGGCACGCCGGGCCGGGCTGCCGTAGCCGTCGAGAGGGAGAGCCGTGGCGCATCTGCTGGTGATCGAGAGCTGGGTCGGCTCCATGAGCAGACTGCTGCCGAGGGCGCTGGGGGAGGGCGGCCACCGGTTCACCTTCCTCACCCGCGACCTGCACCACTACCTGCGGTCCGCTCCCGCCGGCGGCCCGCACCCGCTGCTCGCCGCCGAGAACGTCCTGACCGCCGACACCAACGACCCGGACGCCCTGCTCCCGTACGCCGAACGGATGCACGCGGTGCTCGGCTTCGACGGCGTGCTCTCCTCCTGCGACTACTACCTGCCGACCGTCGCCCGGGTGGCCCGCCGGCTCGGCCTGCCCGGGCCGGCGCCGGAGGCGGTCACCGCCGCCTGCCGCAAGGACCTCACCCGGCGGGCCCTCGCCGGGGCCGGCGTCCCCGGCCCCGCGTACGCGCTCTGCACCGACCGTGCGCAGGCGGTCGCCGCCGCGCGGGCGATCGGCTTCCCGCTGGTGGTCAAGCCGGTCGACCTGTGCGCCGGGATGCTGGTCCGCGCCGTCGGCGACGAGCGCGAACTGGCTGCCGCGCTGCAGGCGTTGGAAGAGTTCCCGGTCAACGCCCGGGGCCAGCGGCGGGCGTCCGTGGTGCTGCTGGAGGAACTGCTGACCGGGCCGGAGGTCAGCGTCGAGACGGTCTCCGCCGGCGGTACCGCCCACGTCGTCGGGATCACCGACAAGAGCGTCGGGGGCGCGCCCGCCTTCGTCGAGACCGGCCACATGTTCCCTGCCGTGCTCGATCCGGCCGAGGCGGCGTCGGCGGCCGGCACCGCCGTGGCGGCACTCGCGGCGCTCGGCCTCGACCAGGTCGTCGCGCACACCGAGATCAAGCTGACCCCCGCCGGGCCCCGGGTGGTCGAGGTCAACCCGCGGCCGGCCGGCAACCGGATCACCGAGCTGGTCCGGCGGGTGACCGGGGTCGATCTCGCCGCCGCCGCGGTCGACGTCGCCCTCGGCCGCCGGCCCGACCTCGCCGTCCACGCCACCGGGGTCGCCAGCGCCGCGATCGCCTTCCTCGTCCCGGACGGCGAGGAGACCGGCCCGCTGGCGGGCTTCGACGGCGAGACCGCCGTCCGGCGTGATCCCGCGGTGGTCGAGCTGGCGCTCGCCGAACCGGGCCGCGAGGTGCGGCCCGCCACCAGCAACAACGAGTACCTCGGGCACGTGATGACGGCGGACACCGTCGGGGCCGGCGCGCGCCGGGCGGCCGAGCAGCTGCTGGGCGGGCTGGCGCCGCGCTTCGAGGCTGCCGAGGCGGCTGCCGGGGGCATCGGCGGATCCGGCACGACTCCCGCCGCCGGCCCCGCCGCGGGCGCTCCGGAGCGGGCCGCGGCGGTGCCCGCGTGATCGCGGCCGTTCCGGGCACCTCGGCCCCGTCGGGAGCCGCCGCCGATCCGTGGGCCGTGGGTGCGGCCGGGGCTCGCGGTGCGGTCGGGGCTCGGGATGCGGCCGGGGCTCCGGGTGCCACCGGGACCGTCGGCGCGGCCGGGACCGCGCTGGGCCGGATCGTCGCCCAGGCCCGCGCCGGGGCGTACGGGCCCGATCCGGCCGGGCAGCGGATCGCCCTCGCCTTCGGCACCACCCAGGCCGTCCGGCACCCCGGACGCGCCTGCGGCTACCGCAACGAGGTGCTCAGCCTGCGCCTCGGCGAAGCGGTCGGCTCCTGCGCCGTCGAGCCCGGCGACCTGCCCGCCGACACGCTCGCCGACTGCGTCGGTGCGACCGTGGCCGAGCTGCTCGACCACCCGCTCACCCCCGTCCGGGTCGCCGCCCTGGACGCCTACCTGGCGCACTGCCTGCCGCACGGCTGGGCGCACGGGGCCCGCCGGGTCACCGTCCCGGCCGGCGGCTCGCTGGAGAAGTCCCGCGCCCGGGCCTGCGCCGTGGCCGGCCTGCTCCCGCTCGCCCGGGTCCGCCGGGTGCTGGTGGTCGGCGTGGTGAACTCGCTGCTGGAGCAGCTCCGTTCGCACGGTGTCGGCTACCTGCCCTGTGATCTCAAGGGCGGCACCACGGAATGGGGCGAGCCCGTCCACCCGGACGCCACGGCTCTGCTCGACACCTGCGACGCGATCCTGGCCTCCGGCATGACGCTCGGCAACGGCACGCTCGACCCGCTGCTCGCCCACGCCCGCGCCACCGGCAAGCCGCTGGTGCTGTTCGCCCAGACCGGCAGCGCGGTGCTGCCCCGGCTGCTCGGCCGGGGGGTGAGCGCCGTGAGCGCCGAGCCCTACCCCTTCTTCTGGCTCGACGGCGGCCCCAGCACGATCCACCTGTACGGCGGTGACGGCCACCACCCCGCCCCCACCCGCGCTCCCGACGGCGGCGACGCCGCCCCGGTGGGCGGTGGGAGCCGGTGACCGCGCTGCTCACCCCGGCCGCCGTCGGCAACCCCGACCTGCTGCCGCTGCTCGGCCGCACCCCGCTGGCCCGGATCACCACCCCGCTGCCGCACCCGCACCCCGGCTTCTGGGCCAAGCTGGAGGGCCTCGGTGCCGGCGGCATGAAGGCCCGCTCCGCGGTCGCGATGCTCCGCGGCGCCCGCGCCCGCGGTGAACTGCGGCCCGGCGCCACGGTGGTGGAGTCCACCTCGGGCACGCTGGGCATCGGTCTGGCCTTCGCCGGACAGGCCCTCGGCCACCCGGTGTTGCTGATCGGCGACCAGGAACTGGAGCCGTCCATGCGGCAGTTGCTGCACGCCCACGGTGCCCGGCTGGAGCTGGTCGACCGGCCGGCCCGGCACGGCGGCTGGCAGGCCGCCCGGTTGGCCCGGCTGCGTGAGGTGCTCGACCGGCTCCCGGACGCCTACTGGCCCGACCAGTACAACAACCCCGACAACGCGGCCGGCTACCTGGCGATGGCCCAGGAGATCGGTGCCGAACTCGACCACCTGGACGTGCTGGTGTGCAGCGTCGGCACCGGCGGCCACAGCGCCGGGCTCGCCGAACCGCTGCGGCGCAGGTGGCCGGGGCTGCGGGTGATCGGCGTCGACTCGGTCGGCTCCACCATCTTCGGCCAGCCCGCACGGCCCCGGCTGATGCGCGGGCTGGGCAGCTCGATCCACCCGCGCAACGTCGCCCACCAGGCCTTCGACGAGATCCACTGGGTCGGCCCCGCCGAGGCGGTCGACGCCTGCCGGCGGCTGGCCCGCGGCGCCTTCGTCAGCGGCGGCTGGAGCACCGGCGCGGTCGCCCTGGTCGCGGCCTGGGCGGCCCGGGTCCAACCGGGCGCCGCCGTGGCCACCGTCTTCCCGGACGGCCCGCACCGCTACCTGGGCACCGTGTACGACGACGGGTTCTGCCGGCAGCACGGCCTGGAGCCGGACCGGGCCGCGCTGCGGCCGATCGAGATCCCGCACCCGGCCGCCGTCGAGGTCACCGGCTGGGCCCGCTGCCGCACCGGCCGCACGGGACCGGCGCATCCCGCGAGCTGCAGCGCCCGTCCGGACCGCAGCGAACGCACCGAACGCACCGAGCGCAGCGAACGCAACGAGCGCACCGGCCGTACCGAGCGCACCGGCCGCACCGGCCGGACCACCGACCGGCCCGAGGGGGAGCGATGAGGCTCGACGTGCGCACGGTGCGGCTCCGGCTCGCCGAGCCGCTGCGGATCTCCCGCTCGGTGACCACCGAACGCGACGCCGTCCACTTCGCCGTCCGCCACGGCGGGCTGACCGGCCACGGCGAGGCCGTCGCCAGCGCCTACCTGCGGCTGCCCGCCGGCCTGATCCGGCGCGAGGCCGACGCGCTCCGCCCGGACCTGGAGCGCTACCCGGACCCGGAGACCGCGCTGGTCGAACTCCAGCGTGGCGCCGCGCCGTTCAAGGAGCTGCCGGCCGGTGTGCTGGCCGCCGTGGAGGCCGCCCTGCTCGACCTGGTCGGCAAGCGGGCCGGCGCGCCCGTCCACCAACTCCTCGGCCGGCTCGCCCCGGTGGCCGCCGCCACCGCCCGCACCATCGGCATCGAGCCGCCCGACCAAGCCGCCGTCCTGGCCGCCCGGCTGGCCGGCGCCGGGTTCACCGTGCTCAAGGTCAAGGCCGGCTCGGCCGACCCCGCGGACGACCTCGCCCGGGTGCGGGCCGTCCGGGAACACGCCCCCGGTGCCCGGCTGCTGCTCGACCCGAACGGCGCCTGGACCGCGGACCTGGCCCACCGGCTGATCCCCGCCTTCGCCGCCGCCGGGGTCGAGGCCGTCGAGCAGCCGATCCCGCCCGGCACCCCGGACGCCCTCGCCGCGGTCGCCGAGCGCTCGCCGGTGCCGGTGATCGCCGACGAGGACGCCGTCGACCACGAGGACGCCTGTCGGCTCGCCGGCCGGGTCCACGGCGTCAACCTCAAGCTGGCCAAGTGCGGTGGCGTGCACCAGGTGCTGCGCATCCACGCCGCCCTCCGGGGCAGCGGTACCGAGCTGATGCTCGGCTGCCTGGCCGCCAGCTCGCTGGGCATCGCCCCGGCCGTCCACCTGGCCGACCGGGCCCGCTGGATCGACCTGGACGGGCACCTGCTGCTCGCCCACGACCCGTGGCAGGGCATCGGCGGCGCCGACGGCACCGTCCGCACGCCCGACCGGGCCGGCCTGGGTGTCCTGCCGGTGCCCGATCCGGACGCCGAGCCGGCCGCGGCGGCCCGCGCCCGGGCGGGCGGAGCGGCGCCCGCCCGCCCCACCCCGGGCGGAGCGCCGGCGGCGGCCGGCCGGTGAGGACGCTGCACGCCGTACGGAGCTTCCCGCTGCCCGTGCGGCTGCTGCTGGTCAACCAGCTCGGCGTCAACACCGGCTTCTACCTGCTCGTCCCGTACCTGGCCGGCCACCTCACCCACGACCTCGGGCTCTCCGCCCTCGCCGTGGGCGCCGTGCTCGGTCTGCGCAACCTCAGCCAGCAGGGCCTGTTCATCCTCGGCGGCTCGGCCGCCGACCGGCTCGGCGCCCGCCGGGTCATCATCGCCGGCTGCGCGCTGCGGACCCTCGGCTTCGGGCTGTTCGCGCTCGGCGACTCGCTCACCGTGCTGCTCGCCGCCTCGGCGCTCAGCGGGCTGGCCGGCGCCCTGTTCAACCCGGCCGTCCGCACCTACGTCGCGCACGAGGCCGCCGACCGCAAGGCCGACGCCTTCGCGCTGTTCGCGGTGTTCGCCACCACCGGGGCGCTGGCCGGCCCGCTGCTCGGTGCCCTCCTGCTGCTGGTCGACTTCCGGGCCGCCGCGCTCACCGCCGCCGGCGTCTTCGCCGTGCTGACCGCGGCCCAGGCGCTCGCCCTGCCCGAGCGGGCCGTCCCGCCGCCACCGCGCGGTGTGCTCGCCGACTGGCGCGAGGCGGCCGCCGACCGGCGGTTCCTGGCCTTCGCGTTCGCCATGGTGGGCCAGTTCGGCATGGAGAGCCAGCTCTACCTGCTGCTGCCCGACGCGGCCCGGCGCGCCACCGGCTGGGCGGGCGCGGTCGGCCTGGTCTTCCTCACCAGTACCCTGGCCAACCTCGCGCTCCAACTGCGCATCACCACCCGGCTCCAGCGGCAGGGCCCGCCCGCCCGGTGGATCGCACCCGGCCTCGCCGTGGCCGGGACCGGCTTCCTGCTGCCGCTCGCCACCCCCGGCCTGCCGGGCGTCCTCGGCGGCGTGCTGCTGCTCCAACTCGGCCTGATGACCGCCCAGCCCTTCGTCCTGGCGCTGATCCCCGCCTTCTCCCGCGGCGGCCTCACCGGCACCTACTACGGCCTGTACTACGTGGTCTCCGGTGTCGCCGCGGCCCTCGGGAACACGGCGGTCGGCCGCGCCATGGACGGCACCGCCGCCGCGCCCTGGCTGCTCTGCGCGGCCCTCGGACTCGGCTCCGCCACCGCGGTCGCCCGGTTGCACCGCACCGGGCGGCTCCCCGCCCCTGCCGGCCCACTCCCCAGCGAGGCCCGATGAACGGCCGCAACCTGCTCACCGACACCCCCGAGCTGTACGAACTGCGCTTCCCCGACCCCGGGTTCACCGCCGCCCGGTGGGCCGAGTCGGTGCTCCGCGACCACCGTGCCGGGCCCGCCGTGCTCGACCTCGGCTGCGGCACCGGCCGGGACGCCGCCTGGCTGCACCGCGCCGCCGGGCGGACCGTCACCGGCCTGGACAGCTCCACGGCGATGATCGCGTACGCCCGCGCCCACCACCCCGGGCCGGACTACCACGTCGGCGACATGCGGGACTTCCGCCTCCCCGGCCGCTTCGACGCCGCCCTCTGCCTGGACAGCGCGCTGCTCCACTGCCACACCAACGACGACCTCGACGCCGTGCTCGGCCGGCTCCGCCGCCACCTGCGCCCCGGCGGCCTGCTGGTCGCCGAGATGCGCAACGGCGCCTTCTTCCTGGGCCGCACCGAGCTCCTCGACGCCCCGCGCACCGACACCGTGACCCGCGACGGCACCGTCTTCACCTCGCACACCACCCTCCGGATCGACCACGCCGCCCAACTCCTGCGCCGCATCCGGATCTGGACCACCGACGACGGCGCCCCGCCGGTCGAGCAGCACTCCGCCTGGCGGCTGCTCTTCCCGCAGGAGCTGCGCCACCTGCTCGCCGTCAACGGCTTCACCGTCCTCGCCCTCTACGACCGGCCCGGCCCGCGGACCGAGCCGCCGTGGAGCGACGGCGCCGAGCCCGCCGACACCGCCGAGGACGACCGCCTCCACCTGGTCGCCCGGCTCGGCACCACCGCCGTGCCCACCCGCTCCCGCCGTGCCCCGGTTCGCGTCACCGCGCGGCCCGCCGCCGAGGCCGCGGACGAGGAGGCCTGACCGGGCACCCGTCACCGTCCTCTCGGGCCTCTCCTCCCGGCTGTCCGACGAGACGTCCACCCGGGGGCCGGCACTCCCCGGGCCGCGGCCGGCGCGCCCGACGCCTCCCGGCGCAGGCCACGGCGGCTTCGAACGGGCACCGAACCTCCGACGCCTCCCGGCGCAGGGGTTTCTCCCGGCCGGAGGCCGCGGGAGTGCGTGCCCCGGCGGCGCGGCCCCGGGCCGTTCCCCAGGACAGGGCCTACGCTGAACTCGCCCGGGCGGCCGGTCGGCCGCGGGAGTCGGGAGGGGCCCGGCGGCCGGGTTCGAGGAGGTGCGCGATGGGCAGCGGCGAGGGTGCCACGGTGCGCTGTGTGGCGGCCGTTCCGTGCTGGGTGAGCCTGATGGCGCACGATCTCGACGCCGCGAAGGCGTTCTACGGCCCGCTGCTGGGCTGGGAGTTCGAGCCCGGGCCGGACCGGTTCGGCCCCTACGTGCACGCGGTGACCGGGGGAGAGGCGGTGGCCGGCCTGGGCGTGGCCGGCAGCGGCTGGGCGATGCCGGTCGCGTGGACCAGCTACTTCGGCACCGAGAGCGCCGACGCGGCCGCCGACGCCGTCCGCGAGCGCGGGGCCACCCTCGCGGTGGGCCCGCTCGCCTTCGACGCCGGCCGGGTGGCGTTCGCCGCGGACCCGGCGGGGGCGGTCTTCGGCATCTGGGAGGGCCCGCTGGGCCGGGCCCGGCGCCTCGACCTGCCGGGCGCACCGGTCTGGATCGAGCTGCGCACGCCGGACCCGTTCGCGGCGGCGCTCTTCTACGGCGAGGTGTTCCGCTGGGACGGCCGGGACCCGGAACGGTTCGAGGTGCGCTGGGAGCACGACCGGGTGGTGCTGCGCACCGAGGGCCACAGCGTGGCCGCCCTCGCCCGGGAGCAGTCTGCCGGTCCGGCCGGCATGCCCCCGCACTGGGAGGTGTCGTTCGCGGTGTCGGACACCGACGCGGCCCTGGCCCGGGCGGAGGCGCTCGGCGGATCGGCACTCGGACCGGCCTTCGACTCCCCGTACGGCCGGGTGGCGCGCCTCCAGGACCCGGAGGGCGGGCGCTTCGCGGTGATCAGTCCCAAGGGCTGAGCGGACCGGGCCCGGGGTGGTGCGGGCGCCGCGCCCGCGAGCGCGCCGGCGGCGCGGCCCGGCCCCGGCGTCGCGCCCCGGCCCGCCTCAGCCGCCGGCGTCCGTTCCCGCCTCCGTTCCGGCCGGCGGACCGGCCTCCACGACGGCCGCCCGCTCGTTCCGCAGGTGCTCGCCGAGCGCCGCCCGGGAGCCGGCCGGCAGTGCCTTGCGCGCGGCCGGGAACAGCCCGGTCTCCTCCGCCGCCAGGTGCCGCCGGACGGTCTCGGCCAGGCCCTGCAGGAGGGTGCCGGGCGTGGGCTCGTCGGCGCCGAGACTCTGCAGGTCGGAGAGGTACTGGCCGATCGTGAGGTGGTCGTGGATGCACGCGAACACCAGGGCCCCGCCGTCCGGCACGTCGTGCTGGACCACCGGGAAGAGGTGCTCCTCCTCGGCGGCGCAGTGGCTGAACAGCAGGTCGGTCAGCTGATCGAGCAGCTCCTTGCGCTCCTGGCCGTCCGGGGGCACGGCCTCGATCCGGGCGAGCAGCTCCGTCACCGCCCGGTGGTCGGCGGTGAACTCGCCGAGGATGTCCGGCCTGCGGCTCATGGCACGCCCGCCTCTCGTCCGGTGGCCCCCCGACACCTCCAGTATCCGGCGTCGCTGCGGCGAACCGGCGGGCGGCGGGGAATCACCCCTGGTCAGGCCCCATTCCGTGGCGCAGCGCAACAGGCCGGGGCGTAACCGGCCTGCGGCCCGCCCCGCGCCACCCCGGGCCCTGCCCGGTGCCTGCTCAGGGCCGGTCGCGGCGCCCGGTGAGGGCGAGCAGCCGGGTCTGCGGGCTCGCGTCCGCCGCAACCGGGAGCGGCGGGTCGAACAGGCCGCTGCCGGAGAGGTCCCCGTAGCCGGCGTACTCGCCGAGCGCGTACTCCACCAGACCGGCCGGAAGCCGCGTGCGGCGGCGGATCCCCTCGGCGAGGTCCCAGGTGTGCACGACGGCGTCGGCGGTGAGCTGGTCCAGGTAGTACTGGCCGGAGACGTCGGCGAACGAGAGGTGGACGGTCAGCTCGGCCGCGCCGGGCACCTCGAACGCCGTTCGGGAGGCCTCGGCGGCGGCCGTCCAGGCGCCGACCGGGTCGGATCCGAGCACGTCGCCGTCGAAGCGGCTGCCGACCTCGGAGATCGTCGAGCCCATGAGCAGTTCCGGCACCCACAGCTGTTCGGACGTGAGGTGGTTGACCAGGTCGCGGACCGACCAGTCGGCGCACGGTGTGGGCGCGTCCCACTGGTCGGGGGCGACCAGCCGGACGCGTTCGCCGAACTCGTGCAGCGCCTCGGCGTACGGCGTCCCGGGCTGTGCGGACCGTCGGTGTTCCCTGCGGTGAGCCATACCTCCACCCTGCCCCCGACTCCCCGCCCGCCGCGACCGCGGCCCCGGCCGAGGGCCCGGCCGGTGGCCCCACCGCCACCGGAGGCGTCGCCCCGCGCGAAGTTGTTCAAATTCGAACCGACAGGTACGGTCGAGCTGCGGCCGTTCGAATTTGAACAACCTTCCCGGGTGGCTCGCCGCGCCACCCTCATCCCCTCGACTGACCTCGACCGATGGAGACGCGCATGCCGAGCACCAGCCCGAGCACGACCGCCCCCACCACCACCGCCGCCGCCACCGTCCTCCCGGGCCGGGCGGCCCCCGAGCCCGCCGCGGCCTCGCCGCACGCCTACGACGCCGGCCTCCTCCTGCTGCGCCTCGTCCTCGGCCTCACCATGGCCGCGCACGGCAGCCAGAAGCTGTTCGGCTGGTTCGGCGGCGGCGGCATCGACGGCACCGGTCGGTTCTTCACCATGAGCGGCTACCCGGCCGGCGACGCGATGGCCGTGGTGGCCGGCCTCACCGAGACGTTCGGCGGGCTCGCCCTCGCCGCCGGCCTGCTGACCCCGCTGGCCGCCGCCGCCATCCTCGGCACCATGGTCAACGCCCTCGCCGTCACCTGGGGCGGCGGGTTCTTCGCGCCCAAGGGCAGCGAGTACGAGTGGCTGCTGACCGCCGGTGCCGCCGCGCTCGCGCTGACCGGGCCCGGTCGCTACGCGGTGGACCGCTACCTGCCCGTGCTGCGTGCGCACCGGCTCGTGTACGGCGCGGCCGCCGTCGCGGTCGGTCTGGTGACCGCGGGCGTCGTCCTGCTGCTGCGCAAGTAGCGGGCGGGCGCCGCGCCCGACCGCTCTTCCTGCAAAGGAGGTTGGGCGGGCCCCTCGGCACGTCGGACGTGTGCCGCGTGCGGGCTGCGACAGGGGGTGCGCCCCTGTCGCAGCCCGCACGCGGCTGCCGTCGTGAAGACAACGGCCTTTCACCGCAGGCCTGAAGAGATCTCAGGCCTGCTGACGGCAACTCACGTCCGAGGGCTTCCCGGCGCCGTGTGATGTGTGTAATGGTACATGTCACACTCCCCACCGTGTGCTCGACGGGGCCGCCCCACGGCCTCGGCGCAACGGTCCTCACTCCCCGCACGGCCGCGCCCCCAACGCGGCCGCCAAGGTTCGGAGGCCCCCACGTGAGAACCGCACGACCCTTTCCGCAACTGGCCGGAATGGCCAGGTTGCTGACGATCGCCATGGCGCTGCTGCTGGCGGTCGGCCTGTTCGCACCCCGCAGCCAGGCCGCCCCGGCCTCGCCGCAGCCGGGTGGCGCGGCGTCCGCCGTCCCCGCCGGCCCCGCTCCGCAGCCCGCCATCGGCGCCGCACCCGAGGACGGCCGCAGGAACCGGCCGGTGCCGGCCAGCGACCGCGCGCCGCTCTCGGCCACCGCGCCGACCGACGAGGCCGGCCGCACCGCCGTCAAGTCCCAAGGCAGCAGCGCCTCCCCGGCGATCGGGGCGGCCGCCGCGACCTGCAACGTCGGTGACTTCACCAGCCGCACCGGTGCCGCCCTGGTCCAGGTGATCAAGTCCGCCGAGGTGGGCTGTGTGAACGGGCTCTTCTCGCTCACCGGCACCGACGCGAACAAGGCGTTCCGCGAGGCGCAGATGGTCACCGTGGCCGACGCCCTGCGCGACACGGCCGCGAGCTACCCGGGCAACAACACCACCTCCGCCGAGCAGTTGGTGCTCTACCTGCGCGCCGGCTACTTCGTGCAGTGGTACCACTCGGCCGACGTGGGCCAGTACGGCACCGCGCTGCAGACCTCGATCCGCGCCGCGCTGGACGCCTTCTTCGCCAACTCGCACTCCCGCGATGTCAGTTCGGAGAACGCCGGGACCCTGGGCGAGGCCGTCACCCTGATCGACAGCGCGCAGGAGAACGCCCGCTACCTCTACGTCGTGAAGCGGATGCTGGCCGACTACAACGCCGCCACCCACAACCCGGTCGGCATGGGCAACGCACTGAACGGCGTCTTCACCGTGCTGTGGCGCGGGCACCAGCTGCCCGCGTTCGTCAGCGCCGTCCAGGCCGACCCGAGCGTGCTCGACTCGCTGTACAACTTCGCGGCCGCCAACAACGCCCAACTCGGCGGCGACTACACCTTCCTGGTCTACAACGGCGCCCGCGAGCTGGGTCGCTTCCTGCAGTACGCCCCGCTGCAGGCCAAGGCCCGCCCGCTGGTCAAGGGCCTGGCCGACCAGTCCTCGGTGGGCGGCCGTACCGCCTACCAGTGGGCCGCCGCCGCCGAGATGGCGAACGAGTACGACGGCGGCAACTGCTCCTACTTCGGCACCTGTGACGCCGCCAACCGGCTCAAGGCGGCCAACCTGACCGTCAGCCACACCTGCAGCCCGAGCATCCGGATCCTCGCCCAGGCCCTGGACGCCACCCAGCTGAACACCGCCTGCACCAGCCTGAACGGCCAGGACGCGTACTTCCACACGGTGGCCCGGGACAACGGCCCGGTCGCCGACGACCGCAACACCACCATCGAGGTGGTGGTCTTCCACGGCCGCTTCGACTACGGCGTGTTCGCCGCGATGATCTACGGCATCGACACCAACAACGGCGGCATGTACCTGGAGGGCAACCCGGCCGCGGCCGGCAACCAGCCGCGGTTCCTCGCCTACGAGGCCGAGTGGGTGCGCCCGGACTTCCAGGTCTGGAACCTCAACCACGAGTACACCCACTACCTCGACGGCCGCTTCGACATGTACGGCGACTTCAACGCCGGCACGGCGACGCCGACCGTCTGGTGGGTCGAGGGCTTCGCCGAGTACGTCTCCTACTCGTACCGCAAGGTGCCGTACGACGCCGCGATGACCGCGGCCGGCCGCCACACCTACACCCTCCGGACCCTCTTCGACACCACCTACGACAACGCCGACTCCGAGCGGATCTACCGCTGGGGCTACCTCGCCGTGCGCTTCATGCTGGAGAAGCACCGCGCGGACATGGACGCGGTGCTCGCCAAGTACCGCGCGGGGGACTGGAACGGCGCCCGCAGCTACCTCACCCAGACCGTCGGCACCCGGTACGACGCCGAGTTCGATGCCTGGCTGACCACGTGCGCCGCCGGCACCTGCTCCGGCACCACCCCGCCCGGCAACCAGGCGCCCACGGCGGCCTTCACCACCGCGGTCGGCGAGCTGGCCGTCACCTTCGTGGACCGGTCCACCGACCCGGACGGCAGGATCGCCTCCCGCGCCTGGGACTTCGGTGACGGCACCACGTCCACCGCCGCCAACCCGACCAAGTGGTACACCGCGGCCGGCACCTACACCGTCACCCTCACCGTGACCGACGACAAGGGCGCCACCGCCCGCACCAGCCAGTCCGTCACGGTCGCCCGCCTGCCCGAGTGCTCCGGCGCCGACACCCGGCAGCTGGACCGCAACTGCCGGCGCAGCAACGCGGCGGCGACCACCGGCAACTACGCCCACTTCTACCTGTACGTCCCGGCCGGGACGAAGCAGCTCAAGGTCAGCAGCACCGGCGGCACCGGCAACGCCGACCTCTACTACAACTCCGGCGGCTGGGCGTACACCAACGCCTACACCGCCAAGTCCACCAACCTGGCCAACAACACCGAGACCCTCACCGTCACCAACCCGCCCGCCGGCTACGTGTACTTCAGCCTCTACGCCCAGCAGGGCTTCAGCGGGGTGAACATCAAGGCCGAGTACTGATCACCCGACCGTCCGCACACACCCGCGGGCCCCGGCGGAGCGCACCCGCGCCCGCCGGGGCCCCGGCGCGCCGGGCGGGCCCCGCGAACTCCCGCCCGTCAGGCGCCGATCCGCACCAGCGCCAGCGAGATGTTGTCCGGTCCGCCCGCCTCGATCGCCGCCTTCCAGAGCTCGAACGCCGCCCGCCCGTCGCCCCGTTCGACGTCCGCGCGGTGGCGGGCCAGCAGCTCGGCCAGCTCCTCCTCCGGCACCGGGTCGGTGAGGCCGTCGCTGCAGACCAGGTAGCGGTCGCCGGCCGCCAGCGGGGCGCTGCGCACGTGCGGTTCGACGAAGGTCAGGCCGAACGACCCGCCCAGGGTCTGGGTGACCATCGCGGTGGTACGGCGCCCGGGCGGCGGGGGCGGGCTGTCGTCCACGCTGACCCGGCGCAGCCCGTCGTCGGCGACCCGGTAGACGCGGCTGTCGCCGACGTTGAAGGCCACCGCCTGCTCGGCGAGCAGCACCAGGCCGGCCACCGTCGTCCCCATCGCGGCCAGGCCCGGATCGCCGGCCGCCACCGCGTACACGGCCCGGTTGCAGGCCTGCAGGGTCTCCCGGACGGCCTCCTCGCCGTCCAGGGCCGGTCCGGCCGCGGCCAGCTCCCGTGCCACCAGCGCGCTCGCCACCTCACCGCCCGGGTGCCCGCCGAGGCCGTCCGCCACGGCGACCACGCACGGCGGGCCGAGCGGGAACAGCAGGGTCTGCGGATTGGTGGTCACGGTCGCGCAGAGTGTCCACGGCCCGACCGTGAGGCTGTCCTCGTTGCGCTTCCGCACCAGGCCCTCGTGGCTCAGCGCGCTCACCGCGATGTAGGCCGCCATCGGCTCGCCGCCCTTCCGGAGGTCCGGGCCGGCCGTCCTTGCCCTCCCATTGTCGCGCGCCGCAGCTCCGGCGGCCCGCCGTCCGGCCGCCGGCCGCCCTCCGCCGGAAGGCCGGACCGGGGCCCCGACCGGGGCGCCCGCCGGCCGTCGCGGGCACCGCCGCTGCGGCCGGCGATCGGCTCTTCTCCCGTGCGGTGCGCGGACCTTGATGGCGGGTCGGCCCGACCCGTACGCTGGCCGCCGTTCCCGGGGGAGCCGCCGACCGCCCACGCGGGCCGCAGGCGGCGGGCGGCACGCTTGTGCGCGGAGCCGTGAGCGACGCCCGCCCGTTCCCGCCCCGTCCGGAAGCCGCGCCCCCGATGCTCGAAGCCAGCCTGTCCGCCGTGCCGGACCTGCTCCCGTTCTTCCTCGTGTTCGCCCTGCTGCTCGTGCCGCTCGCCCGGTGGCAGGGTGGCCGCCGGGAGCTCCCGCCCGTCGCCACGGTGCTCTGGGCCCTGGGCGGGGCGGGCGTGCTGGCCGTCACCCTGACCCCGATCGCCGGCGCCCACCCGGCGCCGAGCTGCGCGTACGGCCCGGGCGCCTGGCAGAACGCGCTCGGCCCGCAGGGGCTGATGAACGCCGCGCTGTTCGGGGTTCCCGCCCTCTTCGCCGTCCTGGCCCTGCGCCGCCCGTTCGCGGTGGCCGCGGGCGCGGTGGTGGCCTCCGCCGCGCTGGAGACCGCGCAGGCCCTGCTGCGCACCGGCCGGGCCTGCGACGCGGCCGACCTGCTGGCCAACGTGGCCGGGGCGCTGCTGGGCGTCGTGCTGGCGGCCGGCTGGCTGGCGCTGCGCCGGACCGGGCTGCGGGCCCCGCTGCTGCGGGACGCGCTCGGCGGGCTGGGCCTCGGGGCGGCCGGGCTGGCGGCGGTCGCGGCGGTGCTGCAGATCGCCGTCCCGGTCCACCGGGACCTCGGCGTCCGGACCCCCGCCGCCGGTGCGCGGCCGGCGCCGGACGGGGACGGCGGTCTCGCGCTGGCGACCGCGCTGACCGCCCGGCTGTACGGCCCGCAGGCCCGGGTGCTGACCACGTCCGTGCTCCCGGCGCCGCGCTTCGCGGTCACCACCGACGCGGGCAGCTTCCGGACGGACTGGCCGGCGGGGCGCCTGCTCTCCTTCACCGCCGTGCCGGGCCCCGCGGACGGCGCCCCGGGCCCGGTCGGGGCGGTGCCGGTCGGGGCCGAGGAGCAGGTGGCGGCGGGCGCCCGGTTCGCGGCGGAGTGGTTCGCCGACCTGACCGCCTCGGTGGCGCCGACGGTCACCCCGGGCGGGCCCGACGGGGCCTCGCGCACGCTCGGCTACCACCGCACCGGCCCGGACGGCGCGCCGCAGGCCGCCGGGGTGGAGATCACCGTCGACCCGGCCGGCCGGGTCACCGCCGCCGCCGCCGTGCGCTGAGCACCGTCCCACCTGCGCAGCCGTGCACCCGGACGCCCGCGCAGCGGCGGGCCGCGACCGGCCGTGCACCCACGGAACAGCGGCTGTGCACGCTCCCGGAATAACCCCGGACCGCCCGGTGCTAATGTGGTTGAAACTTTGACGATCGGATCCTGAAGCCGGGATTCACCAGGAGTGTGGTGAGCAGCATGCAGTTCGGAATCTTCACCGTCGGCGACGTGACCCCCGACCCCACCACCGGCCGCACCCCGACCGAGCACGAGCGGATCAAGGCGATGGTGGCCATCGCGCGCAAGGCCGAGGAGGTCGGCCTGGACGTCTTCGCGACCGGTGAGCACCACAACCCGCCGTTCGTGCCGTCCTCGCCCACGACCATGCTCGGCTACATCGCCGCGCAGACCGAGCGCATCATCCTCTCCACCTCGACCACGCTGATCACGACCAACGACCCGGTGAAGATCGCCGAGGACTTCGCGATGCTCCAGCACCTCGCCGAGGGCCGGGTGGACGTCATGATGGGCCGCGGCAACACCGGCCCGGTCTACCCGTGGTTCGGCAAGGACATCCGCCAGGGCATCCCGCTCGCCGTCGAGAACTACGCGCTGCTGCACCAGCTGTGGCGCGAGGAGGTCGTCGACTGGTCGGGCCGCTTCCGGACCCCGCTGCAGTCCTTCACCTCCACCCCGCGTCCGCTGGACGGCGTCCCGCCGTTCGTCTGGCACGGCTCGATCCGCAGCCCGGAGATCGCCGAGCAGGCCGCCTACTACGGTGACGGCTTTTTCGCGAACAACATCTTCTGGCCCAAGGAGCACTTCCAGAAGCTGATCGAGCTCTACCGCACGCGCTACGCCCACTACGGCCACGGCACGGCCGAGCAGGCGTACGTCGGCCTCGGCGGGCAGGTGTTCATGCGGAAGAACTCGCAGGACGCGGTGCGCGAGTTCCGGCCCTACTTCGACAACGCGCCGGTGTACGGGCACGGGCCGTCGCTGGAGGAGTTCACCGAGCAGACGCCGCTCACCGTCGGCAGCCCGCAGGAGGTCGTCGAGAAGACACTGACCTTCCGCGAGACCTTCGGCGACTACCAGCGCCAGCTGTTCCTGATGGACCACGCCGGCCTGCCGCTGAAGACCGTGCTGGAGCAGCTGGACCTGCTCGGCGAGGAGGTCGTGCCGGTGCTGCGCGAGGAGTTCGCCAAGGGGCGGCCGGCCGGCGTCCCGGACGGGCCGACGCACGCGGCCCGGGTCGCTGCGGCCGAGGGCCGGGAGCTCGTGGAGGTGTCCGAATGAGCACGTTCAAGCTGGTCGTGGTCAGTGCCGGGCTCAGCAAGCCGTCGTCGACCCGCCTGCTGGCGGACCGGCTCGCCGACGCGACGGTGCGCCGGCTCGGCGGCGCCGCCGAGGTGACGGTGATCGAGCTGCGCGACCTCGCCACCGACATCGCGCACAACTTCGTGACCGGCTTCCCGGGAGCGGCGCTGCGCGAGGCGATCGAGGCGGTGACGCACGCGGACGGCGTGATCGCCGTGACGCCGATCTTCACCGCCTCGTACAGCGGCCTGTTCAAGTCCTTCTTCGACGTGATCGACCACGACGCGCTCGCGGGCAAACCGGTGCTGATCGCCGCGACCGGCGGCACCCCCCGGCACTCGCTCGCCCTGGAGCACGCCGTCCGGCCGCTCTTCGCCTACCTGCGGTCGGTCGTCGTCCCCACCGCGGTGTACGCGGCCACCGACGACTTCGGCGCGACGGGGGACCGGCACACCGGCGGTCTGGCGGGCCGGATCGACCGGGCGGCGGAGGAGCTGGCGGCGCTGCTGACCGGGCGCGGCCCGGCCGCCGCGGAGCGGCCGGAGGCCGTGGTGCCGTTCGCCGAGCAGCTGGCGGCCCTGCGGGCCTGAGGGGCTGCGGCCCTGAGGCCCACCACCCGGATGCCCCGGACGGACCCCGCTCCGTCCGGGGCATCCGGGCCGTCCGGGCGGCCGACGCGCGGCCGCCCGGCGCGCCCGAATGTCCGCTCTGCGGTGTAATCGTACGGATGATCAGATCTCCGCTGCTTCGCTGCGCCCTGCCCTCCCGGGAGTCCTGAGGTGGAGTCCGAGTCCGTCCCGCCGTCCGCGTCCCCCCTGCCGCCCGAGCCCGCCCCACCGCCCGCCGCGACCTCCGGGCCGGCCCCTGCACCGCCCCCGCGGCCGCAGGACGTCCTCACCCCGCTCACCGGCGCCGCCGTCTTCCTGGTGCTGACCATCGACCCCGGCGGCGAACAGGCCGTCCGCGACCTGCTCCCCGACCTGGCCGGCCTGCGCCGCTCGGTCGGCTTCCGGGCCCCGGACGGCGGACTGGCCTGCGTCGCCGGGATCGGTTCGGACGCCTGGGACCGGCTCTTCGCCGGCCCCCGGCCCGCCGGGCTGCACCCCTTCCGCGAGCTGGCCGGCCCCCGCCACCGGGCCCCCGCCACCCCCGGCGACCTGCTGCTCCACCTCCGGGCCGCCCGGATGGACCTCTGCTTCGAACTGGCCGGCCTGCTCACCGGGCGGCTGGCCGGCGCCGCCACCGTGGTGGACTCGGCCGAGGGCTTCCGCTACTTCGACAACCGCGACCTGCTCGGTTTCGTCGACGGCACCGAGAACCCCGAGGGCGGGGCGGCCGCGGCGGCCGTGACCGTGGGCGCGGAGGATCCGGCCTTCGCCGGCGGCAGCTACGTCATCGTGCAGAAGTACCTGCACGACCTGGACGCCTGGAACGCCCTCACGGTGGAGCAGCAGGAGCTGGCCGTCGGCCGCACCAAGCTGACCGACGTGGAGCTGTCCGACGCGGTGAAGCCGCCGGACTCGCACGTCGCACTCACCGGGGTGACCGGCCCGGACGGCGAGGAGCTGCAGATCATGCGCTTCAACATGCCGTTCGGCTCCTTCGCCGGGGGCGGCGAGTTCGGGACGTACTTCATCGGCTACGCCGCCACCCCCGCGGTGACCGAGGAGATGCTGCGCAACATGTTCCTCGGCCGTCCGCCCGGCCGGCACGACCGGCTGCTCGACTTCTCCACGGCCGTCACCGGCTCGCTGTTCCACGTGCCGACCGCCGACTTCCTGGCCGACCCGCCGCCCGCACCGCCCGCGCCGTCCGCGACCGGGGCCGAGGCCGTGCCCGCCCCCGGCCCCACCGAGATCCCCGCCGCCGCCTCCGATGGCTCGCTCGCCATCGGCAGTCTGAAGAGGACCCCCGCACGATGAGCAACCTCCACCGCGACCTGGCCCCCGTGTCCGCCGCCGCCTGGGCGGAGATCGAGGAGGAGGCCCGCCAGACCTTCACCCTCCACGTCGCGGGCCGCCGGGTGGTCGACCTGAGCGGCCCCGAGGGCGCCACCCTCGCCGCCGTCGGCACCGGCCACCTGACCCGGATCGACCCGCCCGCCGAGGGCGTCCTCGCGCACGCCCGCGACGCCCGGCCGGTGGTCGAGCTGCGGGTGCCGTTCACGGTGAGCCGCGAGGCCGTCGACGACGTGGAGCGCGGCTCCCGCGACTCCGACTGGCAGCCGGTGAAGGACGCCGCCCGCACCCTCGCCCTCGCCGAGGACCGCGCGATCTTCGAGGGCTACCCGGCCGCCGCCGTCGAGGGCATCCGCGCCGGTGCGAGCAACCCGCCGATCCCGCTGCCCGACGACGTCCGCAGCTACCCGACCACGGTCAGCCAGGCCCTCACCGCGCTGCGCCTGGCCGGCGTCGGCGGCCCGTACTCCCTGCTGCTCGGCGCCGACACCTTCACCGCGGTCAGCGAGACCAGCGACCACGGCTACCCCGTCGCCGCCCACATCGCCCGCCTCCTCGACGGCGAGATCATCTGGGCCCCGGCGATCGAGGGCGCCTACCTGCTCTCCACCCGGGGCGGCGACTTCGAGCTCTTCCTCGGCCAGGACGTCTCGGTCGGCTACCTCTCGCACGACGCCGGGTCGGTCTCGCTCTACCTCCAGGAGTCGCTGACCTTCCGCCTCTACACCGCCGAGGCCGCCGTCGTGCTCGGTGATCGGTGAGCGAACGGCCGAAGGGTACTGAGTTCCTTTACGCGGGGTACTGAGTACCGTATTGTCTTCGGTAAGCCTCTGACGCCAGTCGAAGAGAGCCGACACGGCATGCCGGTCCAGGTGGCGCCCCGGGCGCGCGGGCAGCGGCCGGACCGGGTTTGGCACTCAGTACCCTCGGCATGACCCGAGGCCCATGGACCAGCGCACCCGTATCAGGAGAACCGCTCATGAGCTTGAGGATCGTTGTCTGTGTGAAGTACGTGCCGGACGCGACGGGTGACCGTCGGTTCGCGGACGACCACACCACCGACCGGGAGGGCGTG